>DYSM01000439.1 GCA_020718265.1 Draconibacterium orientale
TTATTTTTTAATTCTTCTTCTCGGATAGTTAAATCGTATGACATTATATTTTTTTATTACATTTACGCTCTTTTTACACTTATGTTACTTCCTAACTCGCAGCCGCCGGCACAATGCTGTCGATGGCAAAAAAGGCTTTGAGTGCCAATTTTTGTTCTTCAAAAAACAGAAGTTCGCGACTGTTATTGCGCCGCTTATGTTCAAATATGCTCATTTTTTTGTGAATTTTTCTATTTACGCATAAAAAATTCAGGAACCATTTTTTGATACGGAATGTGTAATCTGTCGCAATAAATCATCAGTTGTTCGAGCGTTGCTTTTTCTTTTTTTGTTTCAATTATCAAGATAATGCGTTCGTCCAATCCTGTAATTTTTGATTTGTGTTTCATGGTCGATTTGCTGATTTTTTTCAATAATTCGCTATTTTTTTCAATTTCTCGCAACTCGCAGATTTGCAAAGATTGAATATAATCATCAATATCCGAGTAATCCGACAATTCGGCGGAGTTATTTTCGCTTTGCTCGTTTGAAAACAGAAACATGCTTTCTTTTTCAGTTTGCTGCAATTGATTGATGTTCAAAGATTGAATATAATCATCGAACTCATCTGCTGTTTTTATTTCTAACTCTTTAGTTTTCATCTGTTTCGCTGAATGAAGTAGTTGGAATGATATTGTTTTGTTCATCAATTCTGAAAATCACAGTTAATTTATCCGATGTTGTTCTCAGTTTGTCGTTTGCAAGAAGCGGAACAACTCCGGAAATGATGTAGCTTTCAATAAACGGCGTTTCCGACGATGTTATTTTAACATCTTTTCGCCTAAAAAGTGCATTTATTGCTAAAAATGAAATGTTTCTTTTTTTGAAAACAATATTTTCGGCGATATGGTTCAAATGTTTTGGTAACCATTTGAAATTTAACTGTTTAAATGCTGTATTTATATCACTCATTTTGTTGTAAAATGACAGTTTGAACGTTACATAATATTATGACGCCATATCTCTGGCGTTTATTATAGGAGATTTCAATATTTTCCTGTATTAATTAAAATTCAGTATTTTCAGCCAGATATTTAATTTTCTAAAACTTGACATTTAGCATAGCTTTTTTACAAATCTTTATGTTACCCTAACTCACAGCCGCCAGTACGATGCTGTTTAGTTTTGCGTCTTCGGAGTCGGAGCGGGAAGTCAGCACAATCGGGGCTTTTGCGCCGAGAATGACGGCGGCGAGCTTTCCGCCCATGAATGCGAACGATTTGTAAAGCATGTTTCCGGCTTCAATGTCGGGCGCGAGCAATATGTCGGGGTCGCCGGCTACGTCGGATACAATGCCTTTGTGCTCAGCACTTTCCTTGCTCATGGCGTTGTCGAAGCCAAGCGGTCCGTCAATGAGGCAATCCGTAATTTGTTTGCGGCGATTCATCATTGTAATCAGTGCAGCATCGGTCGTTGCAGACATTTTCGGATTTACGGTTTCGATGGCGGCAAGCAGCGCAACTTTCGGATTGTCAAGTCCTAAACGGCGCATAAATGTTACGGCATTGTTTATGATGGACACTTTTTCCTGAACCGTCGGCGCAATATTCATAGCAACATCCGTAAGCGCAAGCAGTTTGTGATACGGCGCAAGTTCAAACAAAACTATGTGCGACAAAATGTTAGAGCCTTTTTTCAAACCATATTCGTCGTTCAAAACGCCGCGCAGTAAATCGGCAGTTCCGACTTTTCCTTTCATCAAAATATCGGCTTTACCCGAACTTACTAATTGACACGCAATCTTAACGCTTCCTGCAACTGTCTTCTCGTCAATGAGTTCAAACTTTGAGATGTCAAGTTTTTCCTTTTCGGCAACTTTCAGAATTTGTTCTTTGTCGCCGACCAAAATCGGCGTAGCTAAATGTTTTGAATACGCCTCACAAACTGCGCCAAGTGCGTGCGAATCCTGCGCGCCGGCGAGTGCAAGTCGTTTATTTTCAGCTTTTTCAGCCTTTTGGTAAAGTTCGGACATTGTGCGTAACATATCGTCTGTGTTTTTGATTTATCACGCCAAATATACATACAATTATCAGTTATCAGTTATCAGTTATCAGAAAATTTGAAGTTTTTTGAAGATTTTTTGCTAAATTCGTATTGAAATTTGACAGAAACTGCAGTTTTTCCTATGAATTTCATTATTGAGTCCGGTCTAAAAAGCCTGTTTTATTTTAGCTAAACAATCTATATG
>DYSM01000440.1 GCA_020718265.1 Draconibacterium orientale
AAAAATAAAATTTTGTATTTTTGTTTCAAATTTTTGCGTTATTATTGCAGTAAATCATTAATTTTACAAACATGAAAACAGTCTTAGGTTATAGTTTTTTAATTTTTGCAATGATAGGCTTATGGTCGTGCGACCCCGAAGTTGCACCCGATGATGTGGATATTGCCTCCGAAATTGCCGGAGAATGGCTATGCGAAAGCAGTGACGGCGAATTTGCTCCGATTACATACACAGTTACCTTGTCCAAAGTGGGAACAGGAAAGGTTAAAATTAATAATTTTCATAATTTCGGGTTAGATAACAGCGTAACCGTAAATGTCTATGCCGATAACACTTTGGAACTCGAAGAACAAACCGTAGAAGGTACAACCTTCAAGGGCACAGGCAGCATCGCATCGAGCTACCAAAGCATGTCGTTAGAGTACTTTGCTACTGATACAGGAAGCGAAACAGAATATTCCACAAGTTACTCACTCGGAACAATTTCCAAGAAACTACAATAAACGACCGACTTAAATAAATGCAGTTTTTGATTTTTTTAACCAAATCAAGAACTGCTTTTTGTTTGAAAAAGTTTACCTTTGCCCGCATTTAAAGGAAATACGTTTTTTTTGTGAAACAAATTCATCGGCTCATATTAAAATCATACATCGGACCGCTGTTCGTGACCTTCTTTATTGCATTATTTTTTCTTTTGATGCAATTTCTTTGGAAATGGGTTGAAGATTTCATAGGTAAAGGTCTGGAATGGAACATTATAGCTAAAATTCTGTTTTACGCATCATCAAATTTAGTTCCGCTTGCGTTGCCGCTCGGCATCTTGTTAGCTTCGCTTATGACATTCGGAAATTTGGGCGAACGCTACGAACTTACAGCAATAAAAGCCGCCGGAATTTCGCTTATGAAATCCATGCGTTCGCTTATCGTTTTGACCGTTATTATGAGCATCGGGGCATTCTTTTTTTCAAACAACGTACTGCCTTACACCAATTTAGAACTTGCAAAGCTACTTTACGATGTCAGTCGCAAACGTCCGGAATTAAATTTGAAAACCGGCATTTTTAATAACGATATCGAAGGCTACAGCATCAAAATCGGCTCCAAAAATCAGGAAACCGGCATGATGTACGATTTTATGATTTACAATCACTTCAATAAACGCGGAAACAAAGAAGTTATACTTGCCGACTCCGGAACGATAACCATTACACCCGACCAAAAACGGATGATGGTTTCTCTGTTTAACGGACGTTCGTTCAACGAGTTAAACGAATCCAAAGAAAAAAGAGCAACGCCCGAATATCCGCACCGACACGATAAATTTGAAAGTCAGACTATAAAACTCGAACTCGCGGGCTTTGAAATGAAAGAAAGCGATGCCGGAATCTTTAAAAATAATTACCAAATGATGAATCTTGACCAGCTCTCTTATGTCATTGATTCATTGTATATTCGATACGAAAAACGGAAAAATACAGGCGTAGGACGGCTTCTGCGCTACAATTATGCCAAATACGATTCCAAAGAGTATCTTCGAGAACTTAATTTCGCCGACAGTGCAGATGTAAGCGTACCTTTCGATGCAGCACCAATTTCAGACCGAAAAATGATCAATACCGACAGCGTTTTTAATGCCATGTCGCCCGAGCAAAAGCAAAATGCCGTAGCACTTGCGTTGGAAAACGTCAAACGAACCACAGAATCCATTGATACAGAAACCGAAGCCATGCACGACCGCATTAAGTGGATTCGCAAACACGAACTCGCGTGGTATCGCAAATTTTCAATGTCGTTTGCCTGCCTAATTTTCTTTTTCATCGGCGCGCCGCTCGGTGCAATTATTCGCAAAGGCGGTTTCGGAATGCCAATTTTAATATCTATTATTTTGTTCATGGTATATTACGTCATGACTATGGCAGGCGAAAAATTTGCACGCGAAGACATAATTCCGGTATTCGCAGGTGCTTGGCTTTCAACATTTGTGCTGTTTCCGTTAGGCGTGTTCCTGACCTACAAATCCGTAAAAGATTCGACCTTATTTGATGCAAATGCAATCAAAAGTTTTTTCGTAAGAATGATAAAACCTTTCGCAAAAAAAATGAAAATTGAGCAGAAAGATCAAATCGAATCCTAATTTTTTTTAAATTTAGTTCTTGTAAGAAAACTCATAACACATTGATATTATTTATGTTATAGGAATATTTTGACTTGAATGTTT
>DYSM01000441.1 GCA_020718265.1 Draconibacterium orientale
AACCGGTTGAGAAATTAACATTATTTTTAACGCAATTATTTTTACAAACATGAAATTTAAAAGTTTTTTAAGAACCGCAACCTTTGCGTTGCTTGGCGGAGCGTTGCTCGCCGTTACAAGTTGCAGCAAAGAAGAAGAGATGGTGGAAAACACGAAGCAAAACATCACCCTCAATGAATTTCAAGGGATTTTAGATGCAAATGCAGATAAATCTGTTACCGTGCAAGAGGGTTATACAGAACCCGAAACTGGTATTACGGGAACTCTTTACGATGTTTCTTATGCCGATGATAACTTGTTAATTGCTGACGAAGTTCCTCAGTTTATGGAAAAAACAGGAGAGTCAATTATTAAATCAATGTCTGTATGGACCGAGAAAAATGAGGACGGAACCATTGTCGGTTATTGGTCTTGTGGCGCAGGAACTAAGAATAACTGCATTCGTGTATTGGGATTCACAATAGCTTGGTAAATTATTTTTACAGTTGCCTGTTGTTTCAGGCAACTGTTTTTATTTAGAAAACTCCTTATGAATTTTATCAGACAAACCATTAAAACATCCATTGTATTACTGACTTTTGCACTATTATTATCAAACTGTGGTGTAAAAAACAAGCGCGTTTATTTCAATTTTAACAAAAACTCCGTGCCGATAAAAATCGTTGAGTTTACGCCTGTCGATAGTTTTTACGTAAAAGCTCATCCCAAAACTATTAAAGGGCAAATAATTGAAACCGATTCCGGCTTGGTCATTCCGAGTTTCAGTTGGCTCGGAACCAAGTTTTATTTCGATAATATTTCAACAGGTTCCACGCTTGCCGATAGCTTCGGCTTTAAACTGAAAGAAGTAAATGAGTGTGTTTTCATAAACAAGGACTCGATATTGATGTTGTTTGAACCTTACGAACAAGGCGGTTTGCACGACAGTATCGTTTTGCTCGGAAATTCATCGGGAGAAATCCAAAAAGTTTTTTCCGTAAAATCAAACACCGTTTATTCCCATGCAACGCCTAAAATGTATAATAATGACAATGCCGTAAGCAGAACGCCGAATTTTTACGGTAATTCCTACCAAGACAAAAAATTATTTATTCACTTTATAAACGAAACAGGTACACTCGGAAACTCATTTGGCGAAGGTTTACCTATTATCGGCTATATTGATTTATCTGCCGGTGATTTTGTGCCGTTAAACATTTCGTATCCGGATATTGAATATGAAAAAACATTTTTTAACGAAACTGAGAAACAATTCATCTCCGATTTCGCCCATGACGGCGATTTGTTGTGCGGTTTTAAATACACGCCTACAATGCTCAAATACAATATTGACACAAAGGATGTTAAGCGTATTGGCTTAAAATCAAGTTTAATAGACACAATATATCCCTCCATCGTAGAAAAGGATGTTCCCAAAGGCTATGATACAGATATGCCTTATCCGAAATATTATTCATTCAAATACGATAAATACCGAAACTACTATTATCGGTTTATCATGTATCCGAAAGAGTTTAACAACGGGAACGGGTGCTATGCCCTAATGGTAGCGGATACTAATTTTAATGTTGTGGCAGAAGGGTTTTTACCAAACTTTCAAGGGGGAGTCATTATAGCGAAAGATTATGTTTTAGCTTACGGAAAAAGTAATAAACCGGGTAGTTTTCTGCTTGTAGCCTATAAAATGAGTTTTAGAGACGGAACGAACCAAGAATTGATAGGCAAACTTAATTCGAACAAAGAAAAAAGACAAAAATCAAAAGGCACCTTAGCCGACTATGCCACAGAACAGGGAAAAATAACAGCAAAAAACTATACATCAACGTTTATAACTTACGAGCAAGTTTGTGGAAATACCTTTGACTTTTACATGAGTGCGTATAAGCAAAATAATAAATATTTCAAACAGTATGATGTTTATTTATTTATTCAAACACGTTATCCGGAAACGGTAAGAAAAGCCCTCGCCGAGAAATATGGTCTGCCGCTGAATGAAAATCCCAACATTTTCATAGACAGCACGTTTAACTATTCTACATATACAAATTATGCCTTGGAAGATTTGGCGCGAAACATCAAAGTCCGAAAAAACAAAATTGTAACAGATACCGTGTTTGATTTAGATGATGCCGGAGTTGTCGGTTTTCAGGAGTTTTTAATCAACTCCGGCAAAGAGCAACTTCGCCTGAAAAAATAGAACAAAATCCCCGCCG
>DYSM01000442.1 GCA_020718265.1 Draconibacterium orientale
ATTTACGTATTTTATCAGCTTTCCAAGTTGTTAATCCCAAATTCTGCTTGTCTGCATTTACTCGCTCTACAATAATCTCTGCTGCTGTATGTTGATGAATTGCCCAATGCAATTTATTTTGAATGGTGGCAAAAAAGTCTTTTGTTTGGTCTGTCTTTGGGTCGTAATCTATGCTTAAAGTATAAATATCCTTAACTTTCTGATAAAATATTTTTTCGGAGCTACGTATATCGCGAATTCGGTCAAGTAGTTCATCAAAATAATTAATTTGATTTCCGGATTTTAAACGCTCGTCATCAAGAGTAAACCCTTTTATTATAAATTCTTTTAATCGTCCTGTTGCCCAAATTCTAAATTGAGTTCCCCGATGTGATTTAACTCTGTAACCAACTGAAATTATAACATCAAGGTTATAAAAATCAATTTCTCGTTCAATATTACGGTTTCCTTCCTGTTGAACTGTTCGGAATTTCCGAACAGTTGAAATTTCTTGTAATTCACCTTCTTCGTATATATGTTTTATATGTTCGCTGAGAGTTGATTTTGCTTTTTGAAATAATTCAGACATTTGATTGAGTGATAACCAAACGGTTTCATCTTGAAGCTGTACTTCAATTTTTGTTTTTCCTTCACTTGTCTGATAAATTAATAATTCTGAATTATTTCCCATCCTAAAATCTCAATTAGAACGAAGCCAAAATTTCTTTGAAATGTTCGTTGGGTTTAATCGGGTCGTCGGGCGATTGAAACTCGACTTTCAAGCCGTTGACATAATACATGTCGATTTCGCCGATGTTTTTGGCGGCAATTTTTCCGCGATATTCACAATCGAAAAACTCTTCGATAAGGTTGTACGTTACGCCGGAAATGTTTACGCGCCCCGGTTCGGCACTGGTTTCCATGCGGCTTGCGGTGTTTACGGCATCGCCCCAAATATCGTAAGCGAATTTTTTTGTGCCGATAACGCCGGCAATCACAGGTCCGGTGTGTATGCCAAGGCGCAGCTCCCACACGGGCAAGCCTTCCGATTTGCGCTGTTCGTTGTAGCGACGTACGAAACGCTGAATTTCCAAGCCGGCAAGCGTGGTGTCAATCGGATTACTTTTGTTGCGCAAAGGCAGCCCGCCCACGCACATGTAGGCATCGCCGATGGTTTTAATTTTTTCGATAAAATGTAGGTCAATAATTTCGTCAAATTTTGCAAAAAAGATACCGAGTTCCTGTATGATTTCTTCCGGTTCAAGTTGAGCGGACAAATTACTGAATCCTTTAAAATCGGTAAACATAATGCTGGCACGCCTATATTTTTTGGCATCCACTTTACCTTTGTTTTTGAGTTGCTCGGCTATTTCGTAGGGTAAAATATTTTTGAGCAATTCGTCCGACTTGCGCTTTTCCTCTTCAAGTTGGCGTTTCTGCTCTACCAACCGATACGACTGCATTTCAAGTTCTTCGGTTTGAGACGAAATGCCGACAATGAGGCGTCGCATTGAGAGAACGGATTTTACACGAACGAGCAATTCGGTGCGGTCAAGCGGTTTTTTAATGAAATCGGATACGCCCAAATCGAATAATTGTTCCACGCAATTGATGTCATTTAGCATTGCAACCACCGGAATACCCGAAAATTCATCGTAACTTTTAAGCTCCGTCAGCAGTGCGAAGGCTTTATCGACAGGTACAGAAATGTCAATGAGTACAATATCGGGTTCCGTTTCTTCAATCTCGTCAATCGCCTTTGTGCCAACAGGACACGCCTTTAGAATGTATGACTGTGCGGCATGACTAAACACATCCGAAACTAATTCAAGTATGGATGTATCTTCAACGACACTCAATATTTTATAATCCGTTGTTGTTGGCATTTCGGCATAAAAATTCAAATCATAAAATTAAAACAATTTCTCGAACCTGCAAAATTGCTTTTACGGAATCGCTTCAAAATCCACGAATTTCGACCTTCAGAACGTTCTGCCGCCCGTCTTCGCAACGCTCTGAAAGTGTATCAGTTTTTGATTTCGATTTTTTTCCCGTTCGGCTTAGGTTCTGCCTAAGTCGCATTATCAATCAAGGCTCTTGCCTTGTATTGCAAGCAACAAAATAATGTTTAACTTTGCACGAGCAAACACGTTCTTTGAAATAACAAAATAGAAATTAGTGCTTGTAAGAAAACTCATAACTTGTTGAAATTCTTTACGATATAGCGA
>DYSM01000443.1 GCA_020718265.1 Draconibacterium orientale
TGAGATTTGAGATTTGAGATTTGAGATTTGAGATTTGAGATGTGAGATGTGAGATGTGAGATGTGAGATGTGAGATGTGAGATGTGAGATGTGAAACTTGAAATTGGAAAATTACTACGCTTTTATGAATTATTTATTTTTGATTCTGAATATTCTAACTGAAATCAGTAGCAATTGAAACAAATAAATTCTTTGCTCTGAAATTTATATAACTTCCTCTTAATAAGCTAATTATCACATTATCACATTATCAAATTACCACATTATCAAATTAACAGATTATCAAATTAACACATTATCACATTAACACATTCCATTACAATAACGTTTTTTTTGAGAAAATAGTGCACAAAAAAAGAGGACACCCCTACAATGTCCTCTTCAAAGTTGCTGAATGAGCGAATCGTTTTACTTAAAACCAGAGTTCGGAAGCCGGAACCGTTACCGTTTTGTGGTTCGTAACCTGCTTTGTATCTGTCACATTGGTTGTGTTTGAACGATAAAGAACTTTTCCGTCGGCAGTATATCCGAGGATGTCTTGTTTATCGGTTTGAGTTTGGGTTGTAAATTGCAAGCTCGGTTCTGACTCTACATAGTTACCGTCTTGCTCTCTCTTGCTGTGGTGATGAAATTTGTCCATGATTACAAAATTTTGTCGGTTTATACAATGAGTGCAAACGTTTGTGTTGCTGATTACTCAAAGATACGACAATTATTGTATCAAAAGCAAATTTATTTTGAATAATTCTGAAAAACAGTTCTTTATGAGTAGTGCGAGTACTCCTTTATGAGGGGTGATGCTGACTATTTTTTTAGCTTTCCGCCCTCAACCATTTGTTTGAAAAACTCGGTTACGGTTTCGTCCATGGGGCGATACGTGATTTTGAGTTTTTCGGTTGTCTGCTTTCCTCGGAAAACCAACGTTTCGAGCTATCATTTTACGCGAAAATCCTACTGTAGGAGCCATAAGCCAAACCATGAATTTCGGTAAAGCACGACTCGGAAACGGATACGTGTTGCCGTACGTTTTTCGCAAAATATCTGCAATTGAAAGAAAACTTACAGTTTCGGCGGAGACAATGTGTCGTCCGCTGGCTTGGGGCATGAATCCGGCGTTGAAGTGGGCAACTGCGAGGTCGCGCACGTCCACGGCGCCGAGGTTGAATGCGGGCGCGCCGAATTTTGTAGTGCCGTCTGCAAGTTGGCGAAAAATGTTGAAACTTTCCGATGTTCCGTCCGGATTTATGCCCGAACCGAGCACAAGAGACGGATTAATGACCACCAAATCCCAACGCGATTGTGCTTTTTGCATAAGCCAAGCCTCTTTTTCTGCAACGGTTTTGGAATAACTGTATGCCTGATGTTCAGGCGATGAGGTTGTGTTCCAATCGTTTTCCTACGATTCGTCCGACAACGTAGCCCGTGGCACCGGTAACCAATACGGGTTTGGATTTATCTGTTTGCATTTTGTTCAATTTTGGAGCTAAATTAGAATAATTCCCGAAGATAATGCTGACTTTTAGCAGAATTAAGAGAGAATTAACCTAATGAAATATTCAGAAAAAAACGTGTTATTCAAAATCTTCGCGGCGGCGTTGTTTTTTTTCGGCTTGGGCGCGTTTGAATTTTAGGCGAATTTCGTGCCATTTTCCGGAAGGGAACGAACTTTTGCGAATTTTTTCCGGAATCAAGGCTTTCTCTATCAACTTGTTAAACTTTTCGATGCAGTCCGCTTTGTTTTGAAATTGGCTTCGAGTGAGTTCCGAGCTGAGATAAATGGCATCATCCAAATTAATTTTATTTTGAAGTTTTTTCCGAATGGTTTGTTTCTGATTTTCAGTCAGAATATTCGATTTTTCGATATAAAAAAATAAACTGACTTTGCTTTCGGTTTTGTTCACGTGCTGTCCGCCGGCGCCACTGCTGCGTGCGGTTACGAATTCGAGTTCGCAGGTTAAATCGGGGATGTTGTATGGAGTTGTCATTTTGGGTCTGATTTGATTTACAAAACTACAAAATTCTTTTCTGAATGTAAAAAAATAGTAACAAATTCAGACTTTCTTAAAAAAAACTCAGCCAAAGTCTTATACTTTAGCTGAGTTCGTTGTAACAAATAGTTGTGAAAAAACTGCTAAGTGTTTGTAGGCAAATTCATATTACATTGAAATTCTATCGAAACTGTTAAAGACAATTGAATGACCAC
>DYSM01000063.1 GCA_020718265.1 Draconibacterium orientale
AAATGCCCTTTATCTCCTTTATAAAGTCCATGCCAGAATTTTTTCGGCTGCTTTCAAACGGTCAACGCCACCAATGTTTTTTACCCATGTCTGAATTTCAGGTAACGATTTTTCATAAGTTATTGTAGGCGTGTAGTTTAGTTCTGATTTTATTTTAGAACAATCCAAAATCATATCGTTTGTAATGGCACGCACTAAGAGCGGAGTTACGCCGCCAATTCGGAAAAATGCTAATATTTTTAAAATTGAAACCGGCATGGATTTGACAGGTAATGCTTTTCCGTAAAGCATATCTGTCAGTAAAACAATAACTTGTAAAAGCGGCAAAGCATCCGCATCGGCAACATTGTAGGTTTGAATGCTTTTTTTTTCGGACAAAAAACACAATTCCGCAGCGTGTCCAAAATTGTCGTAATGTGTCATGGACGCCACAGCGGGCAAGCTTCCGGGCGCGTGAATCGTTTCATTTTTAACGAGTTTGAGCATTCTCGGAAAAATCATTTTGTCGCCCACACCGTACAAATTTCGTGGGCGAAGGATGAAAACAGATTCGTTTTTTGCAAATTTCCGAACAATATCTTCAGCCAAAAATTTGGAATTTCCATAAGCCGAAAGTTTCATATCTTTTGTCGAACCTGCATCTTCTTCTTTAAGCGGATGTTTTGACGGAATGTAAACCGATGAAGATGAGACATGTATGAAGGTTTTACAGTTTTTGGCAGCGTTCAACACATTTTGAGTTCCGATGACGTTCGGCGTATAAAGTTGCTTGTCCGTTGCTTTATCATCCGAAAGCGCGGCAGTGTGTATAACTACATCAGCATCAGGGAATTCAAACGGTTTTGTGATGTCGGCAAAGTGATATTCAGCGTATTTCTTCAGTGCATTCGGCGGCGTTTGTGCGTGTCCGTAAGCGATGACTGTGTAGCCTTTTCTTGAGAAATAGCGCACCATCGCGCCGCCCAGCGAGCCTGTTGCACCGGTGATTATGATTTTCATAATTTTTTTGTTTAGCGTAAAATTACAGTTTTTTTTCGATTTTACAAATCTGCGGCTCGCTCAATGAGCATCACCAAAGAGATTCCGGCAGATGCACCGGCAATGATAAGCGTCCAATCTCGCTTTGGGATTCCGATTTTTTTTACCAAAAACCACGAAACAAGCATAATTGAGCTAACTATCAGAATTTGACCAATTTCCAAACCAATGTTAAAGGCTAAAAGCGGAAAAAATAGGTTTTCTGCGCCTTCCAACATTGCACGTAAATAGTTTGAAAAACCTAATCCGTGAATTAACCCAAAAAAAACAGCAGAAATGTATTTGAATTGACGCATCCTTATGCCGGAATTCGTATCTTTGTAGAAGAAATCCGCGAAAGCGGAAATGAAAATTGTAACGGGAATGAGAAATTCGACCAAAGGCGTTGAAATTTTTACAAGCTGAAGCGTTGCCAAAGCCAACGTAACGGAATGTCCTATGGTAAAGCCTGTTATGAGTAGTCCAAGCTGTTTCCAATCTGTAATGAGATAGGTTGCAGACAAGGCAACAAGGAACAAAATGTGGTCGTAACCGTTGAAATCGGCAATGTGTTCGTAACCAAGTTGTAAATATATCCAAAACATACAAAATGCGATTTATTTTATTGATATTCAGTTATTTCGTAATTCAATTTCAGAGCTATAAACATCCGGTGCACGTTTCTGTTACCAATGTGGACTATATTTCTGCGGAGCAAGAAATTCAGTTTTCAACGCGTTTTTTTACAGATGATTTCGAAACAAATTTGAATAAAATCTATGATAAAGAGCTGAAAATAGGAACTCCGAATGAAAATTTGGTTGCAAACTTATACATTTCGGACTATTTGTCGAAACATTTAACGTTTTTTGCAGGAACGAAAATGTTGAAGCAAAAATTTGAAGTTGAAAAAATCGATATCAATTCCGATGAAAATACGACGACTGTTTTCGTCCGCTTTGGTGCAAAGCTGAACGAAAAAGTTTCAATCCAAAACACATTGATGACAGATTTGTATTCAGACCAAAAAAATTTGCTTATTTTTACAGTCGGAAATAAGCAGATGCCATATAAGTTTGATGCGTCGGATACACGTGCAGAATTTCTGTTTTAAGTTTTTAAATCTATATCTTGATGAAACATATTATTTTACTTTTTGTGTTGATATTCAATATTTTGCTGCTATCGGCAACGCATAATCGTGCGGGCGAAATCACGTATCGGCACATTTCCGGCAATCTGTTTGAATTTACCCTGACGACTTATACTTACACGCCGAGCGAGGCAAACGAATACAGAGATTCTTTAGAAATAGAGTGGGGCGATGACACAAAATCGGATATTCCGCGCATCTTTATTGATTATTTACCCGATGAAATTCAGAAAAATACGTATGTTGGATTGCACGAATATCCGGGTCCGGGCGTTTACGTTGTCCTTATGTCCGACCCAAACCGAAATGACGGCATCGAAAATATCGGCGGCTCGGTAAATATAGTGTTTACGTTGAAAACTATTTTGAAAATTGATGCTGTTTTAGGCTATAACAATACGCCGGTTTTATTGAATCCGCCCATTGATAAAGCCGCTGTAGGTCAGCGTTTTGTGTACAATCCGTCGGCTTTTGATATTGACGGCGACAGTCTGAGTTATCGTATGGCAGTGTGTTTGGGTGCGAACGGCGAAGAAATTCCGTCATTTAGTTTACCCCAAGCAAGTATCGAGTTGTATGTGAACCCGATAACAGGAGATTTTGTTTGGGATGCGCCCGTTGCCATTGGCGAGTACAACGTTGCATTGGAAGTTGATGAATGGCGTAACGGCGTGAAAATCAGCAGTATCATTCGAGATATGCAAATAGAAGTGAAGCAAACAAATAATTTACCGCCGATGATAACTCCGCTTTCGGATTTTTGCTTAACGGCAGGTAACTTATTGACATTCAACGTTGCTGCAAGCGACCCTGATAACGATAAAATTTGGCTTTCCGCTTATGGAGGTCCTTTTGAGTTTCAGACAGAACGTGCTGTTTTTCAGCCTGTTAATGGCTCAAACGATAGTGTTGTCGGATATACTCCTTTGATTGGCGTTTTTTCTTGGCAAACAACCTGCAATCACATTCGGAAGTTGCCGTATATTGCACTTTTCAGAGCGGAGGATAATGCTGTGGATGTGCAACTTACGGGCTATGCTGAATCGGAAATTACAGTCGTTGCACCCGCTCCTGAACATGTGTTGGCTTCGCCGTCGAGCAATTCTGTGCAACTTTCATGGGTGTTTTATTCGTGCCAACAAGCCATAGGATTTTATATTTATCGAAGAAACGGCGCATTTCCGTTCAACCCGGCAAACTGCGAAACCGGAATTCCCGAAGCCGGAAATTATACATTAATTGATACTTTAACTGACATTACAACAACAACTTACCTTGATGACGGTGTCGATTTAGGTTTACCGCAAGGTTACGAATATTGTTACCGAATTGTTGCTTTTTTTGCAGACGGTTCGTTAAGTTATGTTTCCGATGAAATTTGCACGGAGCTTGTGCGAGGCGCGCCGGTTTTTATCGAAACGTCTGTTTTGAAAACCTCTGAAACTGAAGGTAAAATTCAATTAGCTTGGTTAAAACCGTCGGAATTTGACCACGGCGAATTTCCCGGACCTTATAAATATGTGTTGGAAAGTAATTCGGTTTTAGGCGGAACTGAATTTTCCGACCCGCACGAAATTTTTGGAATTGATAACTTGCAATATACTGATACTTTGATAAATACAAAAATTCCAAAGTCCTATAAATTAACTTTATATCAAATTTCAGGAACAGAAATCCACCAAGTTGGCGAGCCTGCTTACACCACAGCACTTTTTTTGGAATACCTCGCAAGCGACCGACAAATTCGTTTGATATTTAATGACTTAGCACCTTGGGAAAATTATGAATATACCATTTATCGCGCGTTGGGAGATGCTGAATGTGAACCAATTTTACCTTTTGATTCCATTTCAACTGTCGCACAGCGAACATTCACAGACACAGGTTTGGAAAACGGAAAAAAATATGTCTATAAGGTCAGAAGTAAAGGACAATACCAACTTGATTATATTCCTAAACCCTTGATTAACCGGTCTCAAGAACTCTGCACTGTTCCTGTGGACACCGTGCCGCCGTGTAAGGTTCAATTGACTTTAAACTCCGATTGCGATTTGTTTCAAAACAATCTTTCGTGGACAATGCACGATTCATGTCAGGGCGATGCAGATGATTATTTGATTTACTATCGTCCGACGAAATCGGGTGATTTTGAGCTAATTGCAGAAACAAACGACACCTACTATTCGCACAGTCCCGAACATACGTTGGCGGGATGCTATGCGGTTGTTGCTCGAGACTCAGTTGGAAATTCTCTACCGCTTAATATGCTTACAGTCAGTTGTATAGATAAATGTTACTATTACAGACTTCCCAACGTTTTCACGCCAAACAACGACGGAAAAAACGAACTTTTTGTGCCATATCCCTATAATTTTGTCGAAAAAATCGAACTAAAAATTTATAACCGTTGGGGAAATTTAGTTTTTGAAACGACCGACCCCGACATCAATTGGGACGGAACGGATTTCAAAACGGGTCAAAAACTTTCCGACGGCGTGTATTATTACCTTTGCGATGTGTACGAACGCCGTTTGAGTGGTTTGGAAATCAGACATTTAAACGGATTTGTTACACTCATTACCGATTCAAAAAACAGCCAAACCGAATAATTATTTTCAGAACATCATGACAAAAAAATCGTTACTCATAGTATTTGTAATACTTTCTTTTACAGATATTTACGCCCAAATTTCGCAACCGGACAGCTTGTTTGCGCTTGCGCGGGCAAAATACACAGAGGGAAAATTGGAAATTTCGGAAGATTTGGTTCGAAATGCTCTGGATTTCAATATGTTTCATCCGGAATATAAGTTACTTTTGGGCGATGTGCTTTTCGCACGCAAGCAATTTGACGAAGCCATTGAAGAATATCAAAATGCGGCAGTTGCCGGAAATTCCGGAGCCAGTTTTCGCATTTCGCAGGCTGCTGCAATACTCGGAAAAGCTGAAATTGCAGTGTATTATTTGAAAAAAGATTTTGATTCGAAAGACAGAACTTTGCCATTTTATGTAAATTCAAATTCGAGTTTTGAAACCGTAAGAAATACATCTCAATTTATTAATTTTCAAAAGAATAATATTTTTTCAAGCACCGAAATTTTATTATCAGATGCGTTATATGCACAATCTGTCGGAAACTTTGCTGAGTCATTTTCGATTCTAAATTCAATTTTGTCAAAATCTCCCAAAAAACATCAGGCACTTGCCTTGCGTGGCGATTTGCATTTTGCCGAAAAAAATTACAAAATTGCACTCGAAAACTACGAAAAAGCGGTTGAGTTGTCTCCAAAAAATCAAATTTATCTTGAAAAACGTGCAAATTCATATCTTCAACTCGGAAAAAACAAAAAAGCACTACTTGATTTTCAATCCATTTTGAACTCAGCACCTTACCGAACAGAACTTTGCAAAAACATTGCAGAATGCCAACTAAAATCATCCGATAACGAAGGCGCAATTCTAAATTTGAAACGATATTCTTTTTATTATACTTCTGATTCAGAGGCTGTTGAAATGCTTATTCAGGCTGAACTGAACGCTGAAAAACTGCAAGATGCGCTCATACATGCGAACGCGCTGGTGAAATCAAAACAAAATTTGGAAACCTACCGTTTGCGTGGCGATGTGCGATCGGAAATGAAACTTTACGATGAGGCGTTTGCAGATTATGCACAGTGCCTTGACCTTGCACCGAACTCGGGTGAAATTTGGTTCAAAGCAGGTTTAGCTTTGCAAAATGCCGGAAAAATTGCGCAAGCCTGTGAATATTTGCAAAAGGCAGTAAGTTACGGCTATTTTATTGCAAGCGATTTTATGAGCGACTGCAAGTAAAAAAATTCGTAACTATTTGAAAACGTGCACGAAACCGTGAATATTTTGATTGTTTTCTTTGCAATTTAGAATATAATAGTAAACGCCCGGTTCACAATTTTCTGCGTTCCAATCGTTGTTATAGTCGGATGTTTCATAAACTAAATTTCCCCAACGATTGTATATAAGTAATTGACATCCAAGTTCTTCAATGCCTTTTATATAGAATGTTTCATTTTGTCCGGAGCCGTCGGGCGTGAAAACATTAGGAATTATGATTTCGCCGCAGTAGTGAAATCCGACATTTAAAGTATCTACCCATAATCCGCAATTATTTTTTGCAAAAACAATGGCGGTATCCGGTTCAACGAATTCATAATCAAAGGAATAAATTGAATCGGATGTCAGAATCCACCAAACGTCCGTTTCATTTGCGGGCAAATTTATTTTTTTGTAAAACGATTCGGTTTCACAAATAACAGTATCGTTTCCTAAGTCAAACCGTGGTAAAAGTTTGTGAGTCAATAGAATCGTATCGCTGTTCGTGCAATTATTTTCGTCCCGAATATCGACATAAAATTTGCCGGTATCCTGAGTGATAAAAACGGAATCTGTCGAAGAATCTTGCCAAGTATAGGTGTAATTTTCGTGAAAAGCTGATAGTTTGAACTCTGAATTTTCGCAAAACGAAGTGTCATTTCCGAGTTCGATTTCAGGAATTTCCGCAAAAACGAGTTTTATGGTATCTGAATTAGTGCAACCTGTGTAAATATCTCTTACAAAAACACTTACGATGCCTGTTTCGTTTGCCGTGAATACGGAATCTGTCGAATTATTGTGCCAAAAATATTCGTAATGAGGCTTATAAGCGTTGATTAAAAATTGTGTTTGTCCACAAAATGTGGTGTCATTTCCAAGTGAAATTTCCGGAGACGGTTCCGTAAAGAACAGATATTCAAATGTTTGAGAATAATTCTCGAACCAATTTGTTAAACTGACTTGATAAGTTCCGGATTGAAGATAAATATGTTCGGGCGAACTAAGCGAGCTTGTGTTCTGTAAACCCGATTCGGGATCATCAAATTGCCAACGAACTGAGTCAGAACTTGTAAGCGGGCGTGTAAAAAATTTTGTAGGTTCGCCGACACAGCCCGGTTGCACTCGAATGGGCTGAGTTTGAAACCACGATTGTATGAAATTTGGTAAGCCAAGTTGACATATTCGACCGTCCAAAAAGACAGCTTTGGGTTGAAAATCGCATTTTGAGCCGAGTGAATCCGGTTGGTTTATTGCACCCAACCAAGTTTGTTCGTGCATTGCCACGTAAAGTTTACCGTCTTGTGCAATTTGTATGGCTCCGATATAATGTGGTGCGTTGTAAATTTTTTGGCGGGAATTTTGAATTTCAGTTTGCGTACCGGCTTGTAAATCAAATTGATACAAATCTAAGTCGTCGCTCACATAAAGTTTGCTCAGGTCGGGCGAAAATTCTATTCCGTAAGGAGAGCTTTCCATTTCGATAGTCATTGGGTTGGAAATCACGCCGGTAGCGTGGTTAAAATCGTAAATTTCAGCAAGCATTGCACGTTTGAGGACTAAGGCGAGTTTGCTTCCGTCGGGCGACGCCTTCATGTAACCTATGCTGTTGATGAAAAAAAAGGTTTCGATGTGCGTGTGCGGCGTTCCGACTGCCGTAATTACAGGCGAACTCACTATGCCTGTGGGAGTTAGTAACCATGAGTAGAATTTGTCGGTATTCCATTCGTGTGAAATTATCCAAACATCTCGCCCGTTAGCGTGGCGTACGGCTGTCAGCTTTTCGCTGACAGAGTCTCGTAAAGTTCTGTTTTTTAGTGTAATAGCTCCAAGTCCATTATCGGCATTCATATCGACAACGGAAAATTTTAAACCATCGTGCGTAACTTCGTCGTTCACACGAATAATGTCGTCGGTTGTAAAAATGTAATAAATTTTCGAGCTGTTCGGAAGCGGAACGATGAGTGCAGACTGCGAGGAGGAGTAATCGCCTTTCAATCCGTCTCCGTTGCTCATGGTGTCATGTGCTGCATTCCAAACAGTTACGCCATTTGTGTAAAAAAGTAAATTTCCGAGTGAGTCTGACATGACTGCCGAACCTTCCCAATTTTCAAAAGCCCCGTCATACATCGGAATCGGGCTTCCGGTGCGAAAACTTATGCCTGCTTTTTTACCGAAATACCAATTATCTGTTTGTCGTTGTGCGGAAATTTGCAACAATGACAGGCAAAGTATTAGTATTGACAAAATGTATCTCAATGAATTTTACTGGATTTGTGTAAAGAACAGACCATTTTTTTGTAAAGAAAGTTGCACAGCAAAATAAAAAATGCCGCACAATTTGCACGGCATTTGATTTTTGAAATAGGAATGATTAACGCACGATGTCGTCTTTCGAGAAGATTTGTTTTAAACTTCCGAAATTGGCTTCCGCGTTGATTTTCACCCATTTTGCATCTGTTTCATCTTCAGCAAAAATTGCATTTTCAGGGCAAGCGTCTTCGCACGCAGCGCAATCAATGCAATCATCGGGATTAATGACGAGCATATCTCCGAGGTCGAAAAAACATTCGGTCGGACATACTTCGGCGCAATCGCCGTGCTTTTTACCTATACATGAACCTGTTACTACTCTTGGCATGATTAAGATTTTTTAAGTTTAATAATCGAGGGCTAAATTAAATATTTTTTTCTTAAAACAAAGTAAAAATTGTTTTTTTTACTTGAAATCTTAATGGTTTTATTCCGAAATCGTTTTAAATTTCTGTGAAATAAAGACATGTAACGCGCTTTAGTGTATGTATTTGTCGATAATTCCGGTCAGACTTTCGGACGAAATTGGTTTTGACAAAAAATCGTCAGCACCGCATAAATGAGCTTTTAGACGGTCGTCGCCGGTGGAGTAGCCTGTTTGCATGACAATTACGCAATTAGGACGCAATTTTTTTATTTCTTTGGTTGCTTCGTACCCGTTCATTTCGGGCATTTTTATGTCCATTAAAATTAAATCGGCAGGGTTTTCACCGGCAATGTACCGCAGGGCTTCTTTGCCGTTATGAACATGTATTACTTTAATATTGTGATAGTTCGTGAGTAAAACTGTTTCAAGATAAAGGTAGTTTATTTCTTCATCTTCGGCAATTAAGACAAAATGTGTGGCTGTATTTGAATTTTTTTCGATTTTTTCTCGATTTTCAGAAGTCGGTCTATAAGGCAGTTCTACAAAAAATGTAGAACCACTCCCTTTTTCTGAGTGAACTGTGATTTTTCCGCCCATCAACTGTGCATTTTCTGAGGCAATGGACAAGCCCAAGCCCAAACCGCCGTACGTTCTGGAAAGGTCCTCTTCTTCTTGTGCAAAACGTTCAAAAATAACGTTCAGTTTATCTTCTCGAATTCCGATTCCTGTGTCTCGAACATAGAAATCAACTAATTCATTGTCAATAATATAGCCTAACTCAACGTAACCGCCATGCGTGAATTTGAATGCGTTTTCGAGCAAATGTGTCAGAATTTTCTCTAACTTTTCTTCGTCAATCAACATTTCACATTCCGAATCCGTTAGTGTTTTGTTAAGATAAAACGGAATTTTTTTCTCTTTTGAGATTAAATCGAATTTTGAAAATAATCTCATTATAAGATTATTTAGATTGACTTTTTTTTGTGAAACCTCGCTTTGTTTGGTTTCGAGCCTCGATACTTCCAAAATATCATCAATGATTCGCAAGAGTTGTTTTCCGCTGTTTTGAATGATGGAAATGAAACTTTCCAGCTTTTCTTGCGCCAAATCGGGCGTGCCGAGAAGTTGTGAAAACCCTAAAATTCCGTTGAGCGGCGTGCGTATTTCGTGCGACATGTTGTGCAGAAATTCGGTCTTTAACCTGTCGCTTTGTTCGGCGCGGACTATGGCTTTTGTGAGTGAAAGGTTCTGATTTTTATGTTCTTCGTAAAGTGCGTAATACTCGTCCGATTTCTTTTGAAGTGCATCGGCGGCGGCTTGCCGTTCCGTTATGTCGCGCCCGATAATGACCAATCCGAGTCGTGAACCGTCGTCGTTAAAAAGCGGCGTTTTTACAACATCGAAAATTTGCACTTTACCGTTCGGCAACGGAATATGTTCGGTGTTGTATGTGGTTTTGACGTTCAGCCAAGAATCTTCGTCGGACGTTGAGCAAGCTAAGAACGCCTCCGAATAAAATGTGCCTAACTGCGACAATTCTAAATCTGTTAATCCTTGATATTCAATATTTTCAAGCTGAAATAATTTTCTGCCGACAGGATTTACCTCAAGCCATCGTCCGTCGCCGTCTTTAAAAAAAATGGCATCCGGACTGTTATTTATGAGTGTTTTGAGCCGATTTTGACTTTCTTTAAGCAATGTAACATTCTCTTTTACAGCAAGATAGTTGATAATATTTCCATTGTTATCGAAGATTGGACTTATAACAGCGTGTTCGTAAAATATTTTACCGTTTTTGTGTCTGTTATGAAATTCGCCAATCCATGTCTTGCCTGAAGATATGGTTTCCCAAAGGTTTGCATAAAACTTTTTATCATGAATACCGGATTTAAAAAAGTTGATATTTTTTCCGACAACTTCGTCTTTCGTGTAACCCGACACTTCTGTAAATTTCGGATTTACATACTCAATCAGCCCTTGTGTGTCGGTGATGACAACGACATTGGAGCTTTGCTCGACTGCCGAGGAGAGTTGCATTAAATTTTTTTCGTGCGTTGCGAGTGTTTCGTTTGCTTTTAGAAAATCTGTTGCATCTGAAATTATACACTGCAAATACTCGAAATCATGTGTATTTTCTGTAAATAGCGGAATTATTAAATATCTGAAATACAATTCTTTACCCCATTTTGTAACATAATAACAGTTGCCTTGACAGTTTTGTGCAGTTTTTATGCTCTCGGATAATTTGGCTGACATTCCGGCGTTGATCAGCGGTTCAAAGGTCAGGAGATTTATTAACTTGGTTTGTTCAATCGAAGGTGAACCTAAAAGCTCTATCAATCTGGGGTTTGCATCAATAATGTTGCCGTTTTTCGAGACTGTCAGAATTCCGAGAGGAGAGTTCAAATACAGGTTTTCGTACTTTTTAGCTGTGAAATTTTTTTTCGCTTCATCGAGTTCTCGTTTTAGCAAATTATTTTCTGTTTTGAGCCTTTCTATTTCGGTAACTTCTGACATTGGCGGATGAGCGGATGAGGTTGACAAAAGTAGCTTTTTTTAGCTAAATACAAAAATGAAAATAGATTTAAATGAAATATTTGCAAATTAAGACATTTTTATGTTCAAAATTTTCAAATCAGAACAAATCCGGTCGCAAGTCTTGGGTGCGTTTTATGGCTTGGTCGTGCAGCCACGCTTCAATTTTTGCCTGATGTCCGGACAAAAGTATTTCCGGAACTTTCATGCCTTTATACTCGGCAGGGCGCGTATACACGGGCGGCGCGAGCAAATTGTCTTGAAATGAATCAGTTAGAGCAGATGTTTCGTCGGAAATACTGCCCGGAATTAGGCGCACAACGGCATCCACCATCACGGCAGCCGCAAGTTCGCCGCCTGTGAGCACGTAATCGCCTATGGATATTTCTTTGGTAATCAACGATTCACGAACTCGGTGGTCGATACCTTTATAATGTCCGCAAAGAATTAACAAATTTTGTGCACAAGACAAAGTATTTGCAATTTTTTGGTTAAAACGCTGACCGTCAGGCGAAGTATAAATGATTTCGTCGTACGTACGTTGCGATTTCAGGAACGAAATAGCTTTGTCTATCGGTTCGATGCGCATAACCATGCCGGCAACGCCGCCAAACGGTTCGTCGTCCACGCGCCGATGTTTGTCATCTGAAAAATCGCGCAAATCATGTACATAAATTTCCACAATGCCTTTATCCTTAGCACGTTTGACAATGGAATGGTTGAACGGACTTTGTAACAAATCGGGCAAAACTGTAAGAATATCGATGCGCATTTTGAATAATTTGATGATGTGTTAATTCGATAATTTGATGATTTGAAAAATGTTCTTAGAAATTCTGTTGAAATTAAATTGTAACAACCTAATGAC
>DYSM01000444.1 GCA_020718265.1 Draconibacterium orientale
CTGCAACAACTTCTGCTGCATCAAGCATTGCTGCAAATACTGCAACATTAAACGGGTCTGTTACGGCTAACAATGCAACTACCACAGTTACTTTTGAATATGGAACAACCACAAGTTACGGTAGCACAATAAATGCTACTCCAAATTCTGTTACAGGTTCAAGTGCTACAGCTGTTCTTGCAAATTTAACCGGATTGACAGCAAATACAACGTATAATTACAGAGTTAAAGCCGTTAATTCTGTTGGAACGACTTATGGCACAAACCAAACTTTTACTACATCAGTAAGTGCGACAGCACCTTTAGCTACAACAAATGCAGCAGGGAGTATTACAAGTTCTACTGCAATATTAAACGGTTCCGTTACTGCTAACAATGCAACAACAACCGTTACTTTCGAATACGGAACAAGCACAAGTTACGGAAGTACTCTCAATGCAACTCCAAGTTCAATTACCGGTGCAACTGCAACTTCTGTAACTGCCAATTTAACCGGTTTACTTGCAAGTACAACGTATAATTTTAGAGTAAAAGCAGTAAATTCCGTTGGAACAACTTACGGTGCAAATAAAACATTTACAACCACAGCCGCCGCAACAACTTTACCTTTACCGCTGACACAAAATTTTGCTTCCACAATGCCTTCGGGGTGGACAACATCAAACACAGGAACAGGAATTACCGAAAGATGGTCGATGTCCAATACCGCTAATGCAGGCGGAACAGCTTACGAAGCAAAATGTACATACCAACAAGTGAGCCCCGGAACAACCATGTTGATTTCACCCGCATTCACAACTTCGGGCGTTTCTTCAATCACTATCGGAGCAAAATATCAATTCGATGATTACGGAACCGGAGCTACCTTAAAAGTTCAAGTATCAAAAGACAAAATCACTTGGGTTGATGCGTGGACAAAGGCTTCGGCTTCAAACACCACAACATCGGGAACAATTAGTGCTGTATTTACAAATACTGCTGTTTTGGGAACTGCAAATACTTACATCGCATTCGTTGTAACAGGCAATTTATATCAAATCGACTATTGGTATGTTGATAATGTTACAGTCACCGGTGCAACCACTCCCGTTGTCGTAGTACCAACGGTTACAACAAATACTGTCAGCTCAATTGCACAAACCACAGCAACATGCGGCGGTAATGTTACCGCCGATGGCGGAGCAACAGTTAGTGCAAAAGGTGTTTGCTGGGCTACCACAACCAATCCTACAACTGCTAATTCAAAAACCACGAACGGCACGGGAACCGGAGCTTTCACAAGCAGTCTGACAGGATTAACCGCAAATACAACGTATTATGTAAGAGCATACGCAACTAATTCGGCAGGAACAAGTTACGGAGCAGTTCAAACATTCAAAACATTAGCAACAAGCACCGGTCCGGTTTGCACCACAACCGCCAACATCTCGGTAGCTGCAAGTGCATGGAAATACTACACGGTAGTTGTACCCACAGGAGCAACGAATTTAGTAATCGGAATCAGCGGCGGAACAGGCGATGCCGATTTATATACACGATTTGGTTCAAAACCAACGACAACTACATATTTATGCCGTCCTTATCTTTCGGGCAATACCGAAACCTGCACCGTTGCTTCCCCAAGCGTTGGAACATATTATATCGGAATTCGAGGATATTCTGCCGCAACAGGCATAACGTTAAGTGTTTGCTACACACCGGCAGCAAAATCCGATGGATTTGAAATTCAATATGTAGGAAGCGATGTTGATGACGGAAATACTTTAGATATTTATCCAAATCCCGCTTATGATTTTATTTATATCACAGTTGGAGGACAAACTCAGAATGCTGTAATTTATGATGTAAATGGTCGTATCGTTAAATCAATCGATTTGAATGGAGAACGTCAAATAAATATCGAAGAATTACCTGCGGGAATATATATGCTTCATGTTTTTGATGAAGGAAAAATGCTTTCTAAACGATTTATCAAAAAATAATTTTGATATAATATACAAAAAAAAAGACCTCGAAAATGAGGTCTTTTTTTTTGATTAAATTTTGATTTTTCCGGTTTTTGAACCAATCCGATTGCAGGTTGCCACAACAGCAATTTCATCGCCAGGCTTTAAATTGGGAAGTTCGATGTCGATGTCTTTCGATTGATATGGCGATTCAGGTGTCAAATCAACTGTTTTAAC
>DYSM01000445.1 GCA_020718265.1 Draconibacterium orientale
AATTTAACAATTTAACAATTTAACAATTTAACAATTTAACAATTTAACAATTAAAAAAACTATTGATTGATGTAAAAGAAAGGCAAACGCGCTTGAACGCCTTGCATTTTGGACAACGAATTGAGGTATTGGTAATAACCTGCGGCAGCACCGAAGTTTTTTTCCAAGATACGACCTTCCATTTTTACCGAAAATTCTTCCATCAATTTTTGCATGAAATCTTTTTTAGCGGGATATTCTTTTACTTCGTATTTTTTGAGTTTTGCTTTTTCGGCTGCTATTTCGATGGCAACATCTAAGCCACCCAACACGTCAACCAAACCTATGCGTAAAGCGTCTTGACCTGCCCAAACTCTGCCTTGACCTATGCTGTCCACGTCGGCTTTGCTCATGCCTCTGCCTTCGGCTACGTGCGAGATGAATACGTCGTAAATGCCTTCTACTTCGGCTTGAATGGTCATGCGCTCAAACTCGGTCATTTCTTTGAGTGGCGACATGGCATCGGCGTAAGTATTTGTTTTAACAGTTTCGGTTTGAATGCCTATTTTGTTGTTTACCAATTCTTGTGCATTGAAAAGTAAACCAAAAACACCAATAGAACCTGTTATGGTAGAAGGACTTGCAACAATTGTGTCGGCTGCGCACGAGATGTAATATCCGCCAGAAGCTGCCACGTCGCCCATAGAAGCAATTACAGGTTTGTCTTTGCGAGCAAGTACCATTTCGCGCCAAATAATGTCCGAAGCAAGGGCACTACCGCCCGGAGAGTTTACTCGCAAAACAATGGCTTTTACTTTCTTATCTTTTCTGGCTTTGCTAATGGCTTCGGCTATGGTGGTAGAACCAATAATTTGTTCGTCGCCTTCGCCGGTTACTATTTCGCCGCTTGCATAAATTACGGCAACGTATTGTTTGGTAGAGCTTTCGGCTTCTTCCTCTTCTTCGGCTTCAGATTTTGAATAGTCGCTGATGGAAACAAATTTTAGTTTGTCTGTTTCTTTCAGTTTGGCTAGTTTTTTTAATCTATCCATTACTTGGTCTTCGTACAGCAATTTGTCGATGAATTTATATTCAACGGCTGATTTGGGATTTACCACTTTTAAACTGTCGGCAAGGAAATTAAGTTGGTCGATGCTAATTTTACGGCTTTCGGAAATGCCTTTGAGCATTACGTTCCAGATGGCACCCATGTAGCTGGCTACTTGTTCTTTGTTGGCTTCGCTCATTTTGTTGTCGAGAAAAGGCTCAACGGCTGCTTTGAATTTTCCGTGTCTGATTACAACGGGTTTAACTCCCCATTTTTCTAAAAAGTCTTTGAAAAACATTACTTGCGAGCTTAATCCTACGTGCATAATCATTCCTGTGGGTTGAATAAAGATGCTGTCGGCTACCGAGCTGAGGTAATACGAGGCTTGCGAATACATATCAGAGTAACTAATGATAAATTTTTTCGATTTTTTGAAATCTAACAAGGCATTTCTAATTTCTTCCATAGAAGCTGAACCTGCCATTACATCGGTAATGTTCAAATAAATACCTTTGATGTTTTTGTCGGTTTTGGCTTTTTTGATATTTTCAACAATATCGGTTAATCCTAGTGTCGATTCGCCAGCTCCGAAAGGGCTGATTTTATCGAACGGATTATCGGTAGAACGTTCGGCAATGGGTTGGGTAAGGTCTATTTTTAAAATGGTGTTTGGTTTGATGGTTACTGGTTCTTCGCCTGAACTGATTGCTGCGCCTATTATTCCGGCAATTACGAGAACAAAAATTACTATCGCAAGCAAAATAGCGGTAAGCGATGCAAACAAATAGCTAAAAAAATTTTTCATACAAATGAATTTTAATGTAAATAAATCAAATGATTCAATAGTTTGTTTTTCAACGAAATGAGTTTCAATAGTTTGTAGTTTTTGTACAAAGTATAGAACTTGCAAATATATAATTTTATCTGTAAATTAAAAATCTTTTTTTCAAGAATATTCAATGGCGAGAATAGGAAAATAAAATGAAGCGAAAATGTCATTTTCATTCTTTGGGTTCAAATTCATCGATTTGTTATTTTTCGATTTTAACTTTCGAGCAAAATAAGGGCTTGTAGAAGTATTCGTTAAAAAGTGTTAAAAATATTACGGTCGTTCCGCACTCCGTTACCATGGCTCCG
>DYSM01000446.1 GCA_020718265.1 Draconibacterium orientale
AATATTTCATTTCATGTAGATTAAAAATATTTTTTCAATTGAATGTATTGTCATTCAGTTGTTTTTTTATAATGATTTCATTTGAATTTCGATTGTATTTCAACAGAATTTTCCAACACAATCGGAATGAAATTTCGCTATAACATAAAGAATTTCAACAAATTATGAATTTTCTTACAATGACTACATACTAAATTGAAATTTTAGTAAAATTGAAAAAAAAAAAAACAGCCCGACGTAACGCCGAGCTGCCTAAATTGCTTAAAGAACAATTTTTATTTTTTGATAATTTTAAATTCCACACGTCTGTTTTGTTGTTTTCCGGCGTCATCGGCATTGGATGCAACAGGTTTTGCTTCGCCGTAACCTTTTGAGGTAATGCGACTTGTAACACCTTTGGTTGCCAAATAATCCACAACCGCTTTGGCACGTTTTTGCGAAAGCGCGAGGTTGGATTCCGTTGAACCGACATTATCCGTATGCCCGCCAATTTCAATTTGCAAAGTCGGATTTTTTTGCATCAATTCTGCTAACTGATTGAGTTCCAAATAAGAATCTGGATTGATAATCGCTTTTCCGGTTTCAAAAAATAAGTTGTTAATGCGCACCGTGCTGCCTGCTTCAATAGGCACAAGATACAAATTTCGTTCCAATTCCTGATAGGTCGCTTCTGCGGAAAGTACTGTGTTTGAAGCTGATAAGTCTATATTTTCGGAAACCGCCGCATAATTCGGAGCTTCTGCTTTAAAACTGTATTTTTTACCATAAGGCAACAAAATTTTATATCCGCCTGTGCTTGCATTTGAATATGCGCGACCAAGTTCTTTTCCCGTACTCATCTCATAATAAACCACTTCCACTTCGAGCGGTTCGTTTGTTTTTTTGTTGAAAACTTGTCCGTTTACGAGTACAACCGGCTCCGGCTTAGCTTCTTTCGGAAGTTCTATTCGGAAAATATCGAAACTTGTACCGCTTTTGTTTGTTGCGAAATACGCATAATCGCCTTTGGTGTCCACAATAAAATCGGCATCGTAACCTGAAGAATTAATTTTTTCGCCCAAGTTTACAGGTTGCGACCAATTTAACCACGTGTCATCCAAGCGTTTAGTCATTACAATATCGCTGGAACCGTAAAGCGTATGTCCGGCTGAGGAATAGAAAAGCGTTGCACCGTCCGAAGCTAAAACGGGCCAAGCCTCTGAGTCTTCGGTATTTACGGGCGTGCCCATGTGTTGCGGGTTTGTCCACTTGTTATCTTTCCAAAAACTGATAAAAAGGTCATAGCGACCGTCACGCCTATCGGCAGAAATCAGCGTTCTGAAATCGGGCGATACCGTGCAACCATAGTCATCCATCAAACCTGTGCCCTCAAATTCCATCGGAATCAGGTCGCCCCATGTGTTTCCCGTGCGGTATGAGATGAACAAATTCGTGTTTTTTTCAACATTTTTGGTGCCGCGCACAATTATTGCATTGCCGTCGGGGCGAATTCCTACCAAAATATTCATCGCTTTATCGTTTATTGGTGTGCCCATGTTTCGGGCTTTGCTCCACGTTCCGTCTGCTTGCAAGTCCGACACATAGATGTCCGTAGTTGCACCGCCGATATTTTCGGGCGATTTCCAACGAATAAAATAGAATGTTTTTCCGTCGGGCGAGATTCGAATGTCGGTATCGTCCACATCGGAGTTAATATTGGACCCCATGCTTACGGGTTCGGCATTGAAAATTATCGGTTTTTCCTGCGCAAAAATCTGAATTTGGCAAAAAAGCATCGCGATGCCTGCAAAAATTATTCGTTTCATTCGTTTGATATTGAATTTATGTTAAAAATATCGGTATAAAAATACAAAATAGTTTGAAGTTACCCAAAGAATTTGAACAAAATTCAAAAGTATTTGACAAACAAACGTTTTTTCTGTGCAAAAATTTTACAGAATATTTGAAAAAAAAACTATTGCAGATAAAAAAAAAGTATATCTTTGCCGTCCGAAATGGTCTCGTAGCTCAGCTGGATAGAGCAGTAGTTTTCTAAGCTGCGGGTCGCAGGTTCGAGCCCTGCCGGGATCACTTCCTTTTACGCTTGATAATCAATAGATTGTCGGGCGTTTTTGTTTTACGACACTTTTGTATCAATCAAACCATGACACTAGATTCAACACAT
>DYSM01000064.1 GCA_020718265.1 Draconibacterium orientale
AGCATATAGTTTGTTTAGCTAAAATAAAACAGGCTTTTTAGACCGGACTCATCTAATCATACTGACATTTGTCGGAATTTGTTATTTTTGCAAAAAAAAATAAATTATGAATACAAAAAAAAATAACAGAATTTTTCTCACAATTATTGCGTTTTCGATTATTTTCTCAGTTGTTTCATGCTCACCGGAATCTGATTCAACCATAAGCAGAGAAAAACTGGCAGACGTATTGACAGACTTATATTTAGCAGACGGAGTTGTAGAATCAGGGAGTGCTGAGGCATTGATTCCCAAAGCCGACTCTTATGCGTATATTTACTCCAAACACGGAATAACAAAAGAGCAGTTTGCAGCAACAATATCTAATTATATGGAAGAACCTAAGGATTTTGTGAATCTTAATAAAGAAGTAACAGCGAGACTCAAAGCAGTTTCAGACCAAATCAGTCCGAACATACTAAGCTACGGTCTGAATGTTCACAATCTATGGAACCAAAAAACGACATGGTCTTTACCTGAGGACGGTAGTACAACTGCAATACCGTTTAAGATAGATCCGGTCGGTCAGGGAGTTTATACGTTTACAGCAGTAGTAAGAGTCTTCCCTGACGACCAAAGTTTAAATCCCAAAATGACATGTAAAATTTCATATGCAGACAATACAAGTGATATAAAGTCCGTAGAAATAGAGAAAAACGGCGTAGCTGTTGAGAAAACGATTGCGCTGGTAACGAACCCAACGAAGCAAGTTGTCAGCATCTCAGGCTGGATACTTGATTACAGCGAAGACCCGAAGCCCAGACATGCAATCGTAAATAATATATCCATTAAGTTCAAAAAATAATAGGTAATTCGTTCCCTCATTGGTCAAAGCACATTCTATAGAGTGTGCTTTGACTTTGAAAGCAACCTAATTCTTATAAACAAACGCATTAATGTGCATGCCCGCGCCAACGGATGCGAACAGCAGCGTGTCGTGTTCTGCTATGGTGTGTTCTTCGTGGAAAATGCCGCGGCGCACGCGGTCGAACAAGGTTGGCACGGTGGCAACGGAGCTGTTGCCGAGTTTGTGTATGCTCATAGGCATAATATTTTCCGGCACAGGCAGTTTATAAAGTCGGTAAAAGCGTTTTAGAATAGCATCATCCATTTTTTCGTTCGCTTGGTGGATGAAAATTTTCTTGACATCTTCAATCGGAACACCGGATTTGTCGAGCGCAACTTTCATAGCGGCAGGCACATTGCTCAGGGCGTATTCGTAAATTTTCCGTCCGTCCATTTTTATATATCTGATGCCGTCGCTGATGTTTGGGTTGTTCGATTCGCCAAAATACAGATAAAACGCCTCATCGTGCGTGTCCGTACGCACGGAATATGAAATAATTCCGCGTTTTTCATCGCTTTCTTGTGCTTCAATAACTGCTGCACCTGCACCGTCGGCAAAAATCATAGAATCTCGGTCAAACGTATCGACCACGCGCGAGAGCATTTCCGCGCCGATAACCAAAATACGTTTTGCAGCTCCGGCTTTGATGTATGTATCAGCTTGAATCACACCTTGTATCCACCCCGGGCATCCGAACAAAATGTCGTACGCCACGCAATCCGGATTTTTAATGCGTAAAGCATGTTTAACTCTGGCTGCCAAACCGGGTAAAATGTCAGTTTGATTTGTGCCTTTTGCAACATTCCCAAAATTATGCGCCAAAATTATTTGGTCGAGCGTTTCGGGGTCAATTCCGGCATTTTCAATGGCTTGTCGCGCGGCTTCTGCTGCCAAGTCGGACGTGTTTAAATCCGGTGTTGCATAACAGCGTTCTTCGATTCCGGTAATATCCTGAAATTTTTTCGTTATTACATCGCCCGAATCTTGGAGTTTAACACAGTCGGTTCCGTAGAAATCTTGTGCTTCAAAGATTGAATTTTCTATTACAACAGACGGAATTACACTTCCCGTTCCGATAATTACAGTGTTAAGATACTTCATATCAGATATTTAATATGTAACAATATTCTATTTTTTTGAGTAAAACGTCGCAAGTTAAATATTTTTGTTGAAACAAAAATACAAAAATATTAACAGATTGTTAAATAGTATTTGTAAGAAAACGTGTAAATATTTGAGTTTATGTAGGTTGTAGTCATTTTTTCAATCGAATGTTTTGTCATTTAGTAGTCAATCAATGGTCAAAAAGTAGTCATTCTTTGTTTTTTATTAGTTTCAATTGAATTTCAACAAAATTTCTAAAAACATTCGGATACGAAATTTCGCCTTATCGTAAAGTATTTCAACAAGTTATAAGTTTTCTTACAAGCACTGAATATACAAAAAGCTGCCCGATTTTCGTCAGACAGCTTTTGATTTTTATACGATATTGAGAATTATTCCGAAACGACTTCGAACGACAATTCTACTTTTACTTCGCGGTGCAGTTTGAAAACAGCCGTATAAGTTCCCACTTGTTTGATGGGTTCTTCTTTAATGCTGATTTTCTTTCTGTCGATTTCAAGTCCTTGTTTTTCAAGGGCTTCTGCGAGCTGAATGGTATTTACCGAACCGAAAATTTTGCCGGTCGAGCTCGTTTTCGCGCCTAACACAAGTTGTTTCGATTGAAGTTTGTCGGCAATGGCTTGCGCGTCTTTCTTCATTTTTTCGAGTTTGTGTGCGCGTTGTTTGAGGTTTTCTGCATGAACTTTCTTAGCAGAATCCGTTGCTTGGTGTGCGTATCCTCTGGGTATCAGAAAGTTGATGGCGTATCCGTCTTTAACTTTTACGACATCATCTTTGTATCCTAAATTATCTACGTCTTGTTTTAATATTATTTCCATGATTTTTCGGATGTTAAAAGATTAATGTTAAAGACTACTTCATCATATCGGTTACGTACGGAAGGATTGACAAGTGTCGCGCGCGTTTAACGGCTTGTGCCACACGTCTTTGATATTTCAAGGATGTTCCGGTGATACGACGCGGTAAAATTTTACCTTGTTCGTTCAGGAAATATTTGAGATATTCCGGATCTTTGTAGTCAATAAATTTGATGCCGTGTTTTTTGAAACGGCAATATTTTTGGCGGGTCGTATCGACGGCTACCGGCGCTAAATATCTGATTTCTTGATTTGCCATGCTGATTTTTGTTTAATTATTTGTTTTCGGTTTCGGTGGTTTTGCGTTTGCGTAAAGCGTATTCGCGTTGGTATTTGTCCATGCGAAATGTCAGGAAGCGAATTATGCGCTCATCGCGGCGGAATTCGGTTTCTAATTTTTCGACCACGTTGCCGGTTGAGGCAAATTGCACTAAATGATAAAATCCGGTGGTTTTGTGCTGAATCGGGTATGCTAATTTTTTCAAGCCCCAATCTTCTTCGTATTCTACCTCAGCACCTTGCGCCTTCAGAATATCTTTGAATTTTTGCACCGTCTCCTTTACCTGTGCATCAGATAAAACGGGAGTTACAATGAAAACGGTTTCGTAATAATTCATGTTAATACTATTTGTTAAAAAAAATTTAGACCGCAAAAGTAATGATTAACACAGAAATACAAAATTTTAATTCGATATTTTTTGAAATATTTTTCATTTCTTGCCATGTCCGATTTTTTTTGTATTTTTGTTGAAAAATATACCATGACACAAGTTGTTTTGACATTGAACGAACGAATTGCAGACTTTGTTTTTAAACAAGCTGATAAACAAGGCGTATCGACGAATGAACTTATCGAATATTATCTTGAATCCATATTTATTTCTGAAAATAAGATTAAAAAAAACACACCGAAAACAAAAAAATGGAACAGTTTAGATGTTGCTCTCAATTCTGTTAGAAAAGGTTTACCTGAGGATTTTAAATTTAATCGAGATTTGGCGAATGAAAGATAAAATATTCCTCGATACCAACGTTTTGATTTATTTCGCAACCGATATAGGTTATAAAAAAGATTTAGTTTTTTCATTAATCTCTAACAGTCAAAATGTTACAATTTCTATTCAGGTTTTGAACGAATTTGCAAATACTTGTTTAAAAAAGAATTTACTAACAGAGAATGAACTCGAATTTTCGATATCTCAATTCAAAACATATTTTGACATCGAAATTATCAGACCGAATACGATACTTAAAGCTCTTACAATAAAGGCAAAATTTCGTTTCTCATATTACGACAGTTTGATACTCGCATCCGCAATGCAGGCGGGTTGCAAGACGCTTTACACAGAAGACATGCAACACAAGCAAATTATTGAAAATCAATTAACTATTATCAATCCGTTCAAATAAACACCATATTATATTTGATCATCAAATATTGATTTTAAATGGAAAATTTCATCGTTTCAGCCAGAAAATACCGTCCGGACACGTTTCGCAGCGTTGTCGGGCAAGCATCTATTACTCAGACACTTAAAAATTCAATTAAGAACAAACATCTTGGGCACGCCTATCTGTTTACGGGACCGCGCGGCGTGGGTAAAACTACGTGCGCGCGTATTTTTGCCAAAACGATAAACTGTTTTCATCCGTCCGACGATTTTGAAGCCTGCAACGAGTGTGAATCGTGTATTGCCTTCAACGGCAGCCGTTCTTACAACATTCACGAACTTGATGCCGCGTCGAACAACTCGGTGGAAGACATCCGCACGCTCATCGAGCAGGTGCGCATTCCCCCGCAAATCGGGCAATACAGCGTGTATATCATCGACGAGGTGCACATGCTGTCCACGGCGGCATTTAATGCGTTTTTGAAAACGTTGGAAGAACCGCCGAAACACGCGCTGTTCGTGCTCGCAACCACGGAAAAACATAAAATTTTACCGACAATCTTGTCGCGCTGCCAAATTTTCGATTTTAACCGAATAAAAGTTGAAGACACCGTAAATCATTTAGCGTATGTTGCTAAAAGTGAGGGAATTGCAGCCGAACGCGATGCTTTGAACATCATTGCTCAAAAAGCCGACGGCGCAATGCGCGATGCGTTGTCGTTTTTTGACCAAATTGTAAGTTTTTCGGGTAATGACATAAAATATCAGGATGCCATTGATAATCTGAATGTTCTGGATTATGATTATTATTTTAAATTGATAGATTTTTTTATCGAAAACAACATTGCCGGAACGCTTTTGACCTTCGACCAAATTTTGGACAAAGGTTTTGACGGACATCATTTTATTTCCGGATTGAGCGGACACATCCGCGATTTACTTGTTTGTAAAGACCAAAAAACCATAGAGTTACTCGAAGTCGGAGATAATATTAAGGCGCGCTATTTGGAACAATCGACCAAAGCAAGTTTACATTTTTTGCTCAAAACTTTGGAAATTTGCAACAAAACAGATTTGATTTACCGAGATGCCAAAAATAAACGTTTACAAGTTGAACTCGCGCTCATAAACTCCTGTAACATAACGAATAACATTGCCGCCGCGCCTGTACAACAAGCAGTTCCGGCTGTAAGTTCGACGCAGGAAAATCAACAGGCGTATCAAAAATCGACGAATCCTGCAACAAACTCCGTGCAGCAAAATTCGCAACAACCCGAACAAACGGAAAGCAATACGGCAAAGAAAATGGTTCGGACATCAGGCGTTTCCATGACACGTCCGCCCGAAGTGGTTTCAGAAACCGTAAAACCTACGGAACAAGCTGTGAAACAGGAGTTTTCGCGTAAAACTATTTCACAAGCAGATTTAGACAAAGCATGGGCAAAGTATGTCGAAAGTGTAAAAAATTCGATGCCTCGCCTGTACAACAACATGAAAGACAGGCATTTGGATATTGTAAACGATTCACTCGTAAAGTTGAATGTGCCGACGGAGCAATTCAAAGAATACATGGACAAACTGATTCCGAAAATTTTGCCGGTGCTGCGTCAGGAATTATTGCATAACACCGTTGATATTGAATTTCTTGTAGCCGATGACAACGAGAAAAAAGATGAATCGCGCCTTTATACCGACAAGGACAGATATCAATATCTTGCCGAAAAAAATAATAATGTCGAAGTTCTGAAACAAAAATTTAATCTTGATTTCTAAACAAAATAAATCAGTTGCGAATGAACGCATTCTGCTGATAATCACGTTTTTATCCGGATTTTCGTTTCTCATATACGAAGTGAGTTTCAACCGTTATTTGTCTTATGTTTTAGGGCAAACTACAGTTAGTTCGGCAATTGTGCTCACAGCTTTCATGTCCGGTTTTGGTTTTGGCGCAAATTTTTGGAGCCGAAAAGCTGAGAAATCACAAAATTTAAGACATTTACTTGCAATTCTACTTGCCGGAGTGAGCGTGTTCAGTTTGTCTAACTTATTATTAACAAACATTTTAAAACAAACTTTTTCCGAATTGAGTTTTGAAACCGCAAACCTATTTTTGTATATAGTTTCGTTTGTTCAACTGCTGATTCCCGCTTTTTTTATGGGCGGCATAATACCTGTTGTGAGCAAACTATTGATTCATAAATCTGAGAATTTTTCCAAAATATTGAGTACCGTGTACGCGCTGGAAACCATAGGCAGCGTGGCAGGAGCTTTACTCGCGGGCTTTATTTTTTTGAAATATTTCGGGCAAACGAATACAATTATTTTAGCTGCTGCGCTGAATTTTATTCCGGCTGTCTTAGTTATTTTTTTTGTAAAGAATATATCGAATAGTTCAAAGAATCAATTACATGCAAAGCAGGAGAGTCGAATTTCAAAAAATCAAATTCACGAAATAGGCAAAACGCTGCTGATTATTACGACATCGGTATTCGGTTTTGCAATGTTAGGCTTAGAAACCGCGTGGCTGCGCATTTTTAAAACGTATTTTACCAATGCAAGTTACACATTTTCAATTGTTACCGCATTTTCCATTCTCGGCATTGCAATAGGAAGTTTTTTATACACAATTCGCGTAAAAACAAAAGTATTTGCGCCCAAAACTCTAATTAATGCGCTTGTTTTGTTCGGAATTTCAACAATTTTAGGTTTGATTATTCTAATAAATCTGTCCGAACTTATATTTATGCCCTTGCGTGAAGAGAGCGCGTCGCCCTTTGTTCGTTTGATTTTGATTCCGATTTTGGCTTCGCTTCTCGTTATTCTTCCGCCTGCAATTCTTTCGGGGTTTTCATTTCCGCTGATTTCAAAACTTTCGGAACATCATTTTAAGAACGTTGGCGATAATATAGGTAAATTATTATTTTTCAATACATTAGGTTCACTCATTGCACCATTGACCACACTTTATATACTCATTCCGATATTTGGAACAGGTAAATCAATCGTATTTTTCGTTGCTTTGGTAAGCATTATTGTAATTTTTAGTTCAAATCAACTAAAAAAAATAAGGCTTCGGACAACGTTTATAGTCTTTACGGCAGGGCTTGTTGTTTTTATGTTTTCAAAAGAAATTCCATTTTTACCGCCGTCGCTTTCACTTGAAAATTCGGAAATATTAAGTTATGAAGAAACCCTAGAAGGCTCAATAATAATAAGTAACGATGCGCGAAAAGGCGTGTTTGGCAAAAGCACGTTCGTAAATAACAGTGCGGTGGTCGGTTCAAATTTTGATGCTGTTAAAGCCGTAAAAATGATTGGACATTTGCCGTTTTTTGCAGGTTTGCAATGCGAGAATGCGCTTGTTATTGGCTTTGGTGTCGGTGTTACAACATCCGCAATTGCATCGCACGCCGAAGTAAAACAGATTGATTGTGTGGAACTTGTACCTGAATTGACCAATTATGCCGGACATTATTCCGACTTCAATTTCGGGGTTCAAAACGATTCGCGTTTCAATCTTATACGCGGCGACGGCAGGCATTTTCTTGAGCTGACGTCCAACAAATATGACCTGATTTCATGCGACCCGACACATCCTGTCCTTGGTTCCGGCAGTTTGTACACACTCGAATATTTTGAACTTTGCAAAAAGAAACTTACCGAAAGCGGAATGTTGTCGCAATATTTGCCTTTACATAAAATTCGGCACGAAGATTTAATGGGCATTTTGAAAACCGTCCACAGCGTGTTTCCGAATACAACGGTTTGGCTGGGGCAATATCATGCCATAATCTTGTCATCAAAACAGGAATCAAAAATTGATTTTCAAACGTGGGCAAAATTGACAGAATCACAAGCAAAAGACGATTTTTTCTATCTGAATCCGTTTCACATTGCAGCAAATATTGTTATGGATTCCGAAAAACTTTTAGCACTCACTAACGCCTACAAAATTAACACCGACGACAAAAGTTATACGGAATTTTTTAATTTCGACAGTTTTTCTGAAAAAAATCTGATTCAAAATTTAACTTTTTTGAATAGAAACAGATGTAATTATACACAAGTTTTTAACAATGTTACTAACAAAGAAATCATGGACGAATTTGTGGCAGGAAATATAAAACTCACTGAAAGTCTGATATTTGCAATCAAAAAGCAACCTAATTTTGCAAAAGAAAAACTTTACGAAGCCGTCGAAATTAATCCGTTAGACCAAGAATTTCCGTTTTTGATAAAGCTTTATTACGGAAAATAAAATGTATGAAATTAAAAAAAACATGTATATTCGTATTTAATTTTTAAATGCAAACGGATGCAACCAAAACGGGTGCTTCTGCATCTAAATGTTATTAGTTCACATATATTTATTCACTCAAACACAATCATTTATGAGAAAACAGTTATGGATTATGCTCATTGCAGCATTACTCGCTGTGCCACAGGCTTTTGGACAAAAAACTGTTCCGATAAAGCTCAAGGCAAGTCAAAATGCGTTCAATGTAACGAACTCTCGTTCCGCATTGACAATTGAAACCTCCGTGTCCGAACTTAACCTGAAATTTCAGGCTGAAAAAGGACAAAACTACGTGCAAGTCGAAGCTGCAGGTTTAAACAAAATCTACACCGAAGGTATGCCTAATTTACCGATTTACAGTAAATTAATTGAAGTACCGCAAGGCGCAGAAGTTGTTTTTAACGTTATCAGTTATGACGAAGAAATCATCAACCTTTCGGACTACGGAATTGTAGAAAAAGTGTATCCGGCGCAACGTTCGCAATCGAAAAGCGAAGATACGCCTCCGTTTATGTTCAATAAAAAAGTGTACAACACGGATAGTTTCACAGGAAGTAAACTTGTATCTTACACAGAATCAGGTATGTTGCGTGCAACAAGATTGGGAAATATAGTCATAAGTCCTATTGAATACAATCCTGTTCAAAATGTTTTGAAAATTAAAAATAATCTCAAAATTGAAGTTATTTTTAAGAACGCTGATTTTGCAAAAACTTCTGCATTGAAACAAAAATATGCTTCGCCGTATTTTAATACACTTGCAAGTTCTTTTGTCATAAATTTTGACAAAAATGCAGCTAAAGAACTCATAACTTCTGCTCCTATGCACATGGTCATAGTGTCTCACAGAATGTTTGAAGCACAACTTGCCGAATTTATTGCATGGAAAGAGCAAAAAGGTTTTGAAGTAACTGTTGCTTACACGGACGTTATCGGTTCAACGACCACAGCGATAAAATCTTATCTGCAAGGTATTTACCAAGGTTCAAATCCGATGGATTTTGTGTTGTTAGTCGGCGACGTTGCCCAAGTTCCTTCATGGGCAGGCAATTCGGACAGTCATATTACAGATTTACGTTATTGTGAATACACGGGCGACGATTTACCCGAAGTCCTTTACGGACGTTTTTCGGCGCAAAACACCGGACAATTGCAACCGCAAATTGACAAAACCCTCATGTACGAACGTTACGAAATGAGCGACCCTTCGTACTTATCTGAAGTTGTTATGATAGCCGGAGATGACTCTGCAAACGAAATGACTTTCGGAAACGGACAAATTAATTATGGTGTTGATAACTATTTCAATGAAGATAACGGAATTAGTTCTTATACATACCTTCAACCTTTAGATAATTCCGCCGCTTCTACATCTATTTTTAATAATATAAACAATGGTGTAGGTTATGCAAATTACACGGCACACTGCTCCGAAGACGGCTGGGCAACTCCCGCACTCACAGTTGCAAATGTGGGCGCAATGACAAACGGCGATAAAGTAGGACTTTGGGTCGGAAATTGTTGTTTATCGAACAATTTCTCTGTCGATGAATGCTTCGGCGAAGCCGCTTTACGCAAAGCAAACGGCGGTGCAGTCGGCGATATAGGCGGATCTAATTCAACTTATTGGGACGAAGATTATTGGTGGGGTATCGGTTTCAAAAGTGGTAGTGAAACTGCAAATCCATTGTACTCCGAAACCGGAACAGGAGCTTATGACGGAATGTTTCATAATTTAGCAAACGAATCGTCCGATTTAAGTAAATGGTACATCACACAAGGTCAAATGAACTTGTGCGGACAACTTGCTGTTGAATCATCATCTTCAACGAGAAAAGAGTATTATTGGGAAATTTATCACCTTATGGGTGACCCATCGGTAATGCCGTATATGGGCGTGCCTACTGAATTGACCGTAAATGCGACTCCATCGGCTCTGATGTTGGGAGCAACCAATTTGAGTGTATCCACGAATGCGCCTTATGCGTACGTTGCACTTTCACAAGGAGGCGTTTTGAAAGCAGTCGCACATGCAAATGCATCAGGATTGGCAAGTTTGACTTTCGGAAACGATGCTTTAACAGTCGGAACTGCCGATTTGGTTATTACGGCACAAAATAAAGAACCTTACATCGGAACAATAGACATAAATCCTGCCGATGAGCCTTATGTAACTTTGGATTCTTATGCAACCGATATTACTCCTGAGTTCGGAAAAACAGTGAAAATCTCACCTACGCTGATTAACGTTGCAGAATTTGGAAGTGGATACGATGCTTTGAGTGTTCAAACCATTTTGAGTGAAAGTGACCCTTATGTTACAATTTCAGATGCAACACAAGGATTTGGAACTATTGCTGCCGGCGGAGATGCTACGTTTACAGATGCTTATACCGTTATAATCGCCGATAACATTCCGGACCAATATGTCTTGAATTTCACTCTTACAATCACCGGAAGCGATGACAGCGGAACAAACTACACTTGGACAAGTCAACTTTCCGTTACGGCAAACGCCCCCGATATACAAATCGGAGCAGTTACAGTTCTGAATGATGATAATGCAGACGGCATTCTGGACCCAAGTGAAACCGCTGATTTGAGTTTCGAAATCACAAACAACGGACATGCGCAAGCTGTGTTCAACGGAACTTTGGCTGAAACAAGCGAATATTTAACACTTGCTAACACGACTGTGTCAAACATAACACTCAATATAGGTGAGATGCAAAATTTTGTGTTTGAAGACGCAACTGCCGATGCCGCAACTCCGCTTGGAACTACTGCCGATTTGAATTTGACCGTTACCGCCGGAGCTTCAAACCAATACTCAGAAGTTTCAAACCAAACACTAATCATTGGATTAATTCCGATTTATCCGATAAGCGACGGAGGCACGCTCACTGTTTGCTCAGGAACTTTTTACGATTCCGGCTTAGATGCTGCTGAATATGGAAACGATGAAGCATATACAATGACATTCTTGCCCGGAGCTAATGATTTTGTAGTAGTAGATTTTATCGAATTTTCAACTGAATCCAGTTACGATTATTTGTATGTCTATGACGGACCGAATTCGTCTTCGCCACAAGTTGCAGGCAGCCCGTTTGACGGAACAGCAAGTCCGGGCACGCTTATGGGAGCAAACGGACTTACATTCGTTTTCGAGAGTGACTATGCTGTAACAAAAACAGGTTGGATTGCCAATGTTTCATGCTACAATGCAGACACGCCGCCCTCATGCGCAACAACTCCTACACCTGCAAACGCAGCTACCAATGTTTTCCCAACCTCACTTTCGTGGGCAAGTGTTATTGGCGCAACTTCTTATGATGTGTATTTCG
>DYSM01000065.1 GCA_020718265.1 Draconibacterium orientale
TATATAGATGTTAAAGAAAATTAAAGCTCCGTTTTTCGCAAACGATTTCAGATTTTTATCGTTTGATAATATTTTGATTCTTTGATATTTGTGAGAGCCTCTTTGTTTTTTGTGTTGAAGAATAGTTCGTATTTCAGAATAAAAATTTATATTCGAGAAATTTTTTTCAAAGATTCAAATTTGCAAAATATGAAATCGGTAACGCAAATTATCAGCGAGCTTTCGGCTCAGACTAACAAAGTATTCAAGGAAGGAAAATTCAATTCCGACAGCATCACGTATGACGATTTGGCACGAATTGAACTCAATGAAGCCGGCGAAATCATAAAATTGAAAATCAGCAAAGCAGATTTCTCTAAATTTCCGGATTTAATTCTTAAACTCACTCATTTAGAGGAACTTTCGTTGGAAGAAAACAATATTTCCGATGTGCCCGAAGAAATTTCTGAGCTGAAAAATTTGCGTTATCTCAATTTGGCATATAATACACTCAGCAGCTTCCCGAAGTGGCTGAATAATTTGCCAAAACTCGAAAATTTGAATCTTACCGGAAACGCAATCAATGAGTTACCTTGCGATATTGAAAAATCGGAATCACTTTTGGAGTTGAATTTAAGCCGAAATTATTTTCAAAAATTGCCCGAGTGTATCAAATTTTTGTCGCGTTTGTCTTATCTGAATTTAGCTCAAACCGGCTTGTCCGAACTACCCGCAACATTCACAAACATGACAAATTTGCAGGAACTTGACCTGAGCAACAATGCGCTCGGGAAAGTGCCCGAAGTTTTGTTCAAAATGACATCGCTTTACCGCTTGTATCTGTCAGGAAATGAAATACATACAATTCCGGACGAACTGTGCGAACTTCCGAAATTGGAATTTCTGAACTTGGGCTTCAATCAAATCAGCCAAGTGCCGGCGAGCATCGGAAATTTGAAACATCTGCGTACGCTTGCGCTTGACTACAACCAAATCACGAAACTGCCTGCGAGTTTAAATAAGATATTGGATTTAAGGAAGTTAGACCTCGCAGGAAATGTGTTTTTTACCATTCCGCCCGAAGTTACACAACTCAAAAAATTGGAAGAACTGAACATGATAGGTACGCAATTGCGCGAGTTGCCCGAACATTTGCATCACATGCAACATCTTAAAGTTCTGTTACTTATGGGCAATCAATTGGACGAATTATCTGTTTCGTTGTTTACGCTGAAAGAATTGCGCCACTTGGAACTCGGTATGAATCAATTGAAGAAATTACCTGCCGAAATCGGCGAACTGCGCCAGTTGGAAGTGTTATCGCTTTTACAAAATAATATCACCGTTTTGCCGCGTGAACTGACCGAAATGCGCCATCTCCGCGAACTTGATATTACCGAAAATCACATCCGCGTATTGCCGCGCTTTTTGTTGGAATTTCATGTCCCGATTCTTTGGGAAGAAGCCTCGCAAGGCATTCTGGTACACAACAATCCGATTGAATATCCGCCCGTAGAAATCATAAAAAAAGGACAAGCCGCCATCGTGGAATTCCTCCGAAAAGAAGATGAGGATTAATTTGGGAATTTGAAAATTTGAAAATGGTATAATGTGTTGATTATTTTTTAGTTTTGAAGTAATTGCCGGCATCTGTTTGTCTCGATTATATCGCATAAAACGCAAAAAGAGAAAATTATTTTCAAATTAAAAAAATTATTCTTTCGATAAATGCACAATCAGCACATCGCCTAAAAGCTTGTAACTACTTAATTTTAAATAATTTGTGAATTTAGGCAGGAAGATATTTTTCCGTCTGTTTCCGATTTCCACCACAAGCTCGTCGCCGAATTTTTGTAATTTCACGTCCGATTCCGAAATCAAAGGCAAGCGAATTTTGACCGTGTAGCCGCCTGTTCCGTTTTCCGAAATTTGATACGGATTTGTTTTGTGCAAAATATCTGCCGGATTCGTATCGCCGTAAACCATGTCGGCAATCTTGTACAAAAGTTCCGTTCCGAAAACTTCTTCGCCTGTGTGATAGGACTTTAGAATTGGTAAAGGTGCAAAACTGTCCTCAATTTCATCCAAATATGCGGCTTGTTTTTCGGTATATTGTTTCAAAAATCCGTCCGACGCGCTTGCGGGAATGATGCGATTCACGATAACCGAATCCACATTATAGCCGTAAAGTTGCAGATACGTGTAGGCGCGTTTTGATTCGTTAATGACCATTTTTTCGGGATTCGTAACCAAACGCACCGAACAAATTTCGGGATTGCTAAAAATTGTGTGCACTTTTTCGAGCTTTCCGAGCAGGTTTTGTAACTCTTCAAAGCCTTTGTCCAACGGAATTCCGGTGGTTTTGCGCACGCCTTTGCCGATGGTTTTCATGGCAAAATTTTGAAACGGAACAGCCTTGGAAACCCACCATTTTGTAACTTGCGGCAGCGTGAGCAACGTAAGCGTTTCGCCCGTGGGCGCGCTGTCAATCACGAGTAAGTCGTATTTATTTTCGGAATAATATTTTTCAATCCACATGAACGCCGCGCCTTCTTCCATGCCCGGAATGACGGAAAGTTCCTCAGCCAGAACATTTTCCAAGCCTTGCCAGCGAAACACCGTGAGCAAAAGTTGGCGCAAGTTGCCCCAGTATTTTTTCATGGAATAATACACATCAAACTCCTGACCTTCAAGATTTTCGCAAATCTTCACAGGTTCCGGACCGAGTTGCATGTCAAAGGCATCGGACAGGCTGTGCGCCGGGTCTGTTGAAATGACAAGCGTTTTCAGCCCCGATTTTGCCGCTTTCAGTGCCGTGCTTGCCGCCATGGTGGTTTTGCCCACGCCGCCTTTGCCTGTAAAAAGTATGATTCGCATGATGTTCTAATCTCTTGATTTTTCTACGAAATTAGCATTTTTCATCTTGAAATCGCTTTTTTTGCATATTTTTTTTGTGAATTTAATATTTTTGCCAAATATCTTCAAAAATGAAACACCTTTTAACCGTTTTGATTTCAATAATTTTTCTATTTAGTGCAAATCCGGTTTCGGCACAAAAAGAAAAATACCGATTTGCGTTCCGAACAGGACTAAATTTGGCTTATTTAAAGTTTCTTACACCCGAAAAAGAAGAATTGATTAAGCCGTTACGAACCGGAAAAGTCGGTATGTTGGTCGGATTTTCGGCAACGGCTCGGCTCAACCCGGTTTTGAGCGTAAAAGCTGAACTTGTTTATACGCAAAAAGGCTTGAGATTTGTGCAGGAAGGCATTAAAATTTCAAGAAAATCAATGAATTATGTCGAAATTCCGCTTTCGGGACATTTTACATCTTCCAACAAAAAAAAGCAATTCTGGGACTTATTCGGCGGCGCGTATGTGGGCTATTGGACAGACGGCATGTTGATTGAAAAATATGCGCAAACCGGCTTCAAAGCCAAAACACCCATCAAATTTGAAACCTTAGACGGCGCATACAACCGCGTGGATATTGGCTTTCTGGGCGGTGCATCTTACTTTTCGCGCGACCGAAATTGGGTTTTCGACCTGCGTTACGAGCACGGTTTCTCAAATAACGCAAACAAATATGCCGACCCGACGGCTCATCGCGTATTTTCGCTCGGTGTTGAATATATTTTTGCAAAACGCGGAAAAATGTAAAATTGTTCAAATTTTTTTTCTTAAATTTGAAGAATGTTTTTTTAATAAAAATTTTCAAATTATGAAAAAATTATCAATTCTTTTATTTGTGATACTCGCGGTTACATTCGCAAGCGCGCAACGCTATGGCGCTCGAATAGGCGGAAACTTTTCCGGAATGATGGCAACCGTAAAATCGGAAGGCACAAAAATTGCTCCCGGAATGAATGTTGGCTTACTCACGGAATTAGGCGGAAAAAAAGTAAATTTGCATATTGAAGCAAATTATGCTCAAAAAGGGTTTAACATTAATTTGGACGAATCTGTGGACGGACAGCTCATGCAAGTGCAGCAGCAAGTAAATTTTGAATACTTGGAAGTGCCTGTTTTATTGAAAGTTAATCCGCCTGTAATCCCGTTATTGTATTTCTACGCAGGCCCGTATTTCGGATTAGCACTCAAAGGCGAACTTGCTACAGAGTTATACAAAGTGGACGGAACAGTTCAGGATATTCCTTCATCAGTCAACATTTTCAAGGACAATCTTTACCAGCCGCCATACAAACGCAGCGATTTTGGAATCACATTCGGCGTGGGTGCACAGTTTGGCATCGGAAACTTGGCAGCATTTGTTGAAGGCAGAGCCGCGTTGGGTCTAAGCAATTTGTATGACACAGAAGATGCTGCATATCAGGACTTTATTGTAAATGAAGGCTACAAAGATACCGATCATATCAAAAATATGGTTTTCTCACTCGGTGCAGGTATTATTATCGGGGAAGATTAATTGTATAGTCGTTTGAATTTGATAAATAACCTTGCCGAAGTTCCATAACTTTGGCAAGGTTGTCTTGTGAAATCATTATTATGGCAAAAATTTCTGTCATCCTGCCTTTTTTTAATGCTGAAAAAACATTAGAACGTTCTGTTGAATCTGTTCTAAACCAAACGTTTACAGATTTTGAACTATTTTTGGTAAACAATAATTCGTCCGACCAAAGTTCTGCAATTTCAGAAAAATATTCTAAACAAGATAAGCGTATCAAACTCATTTTTGAGCCAAAACAAGGCGTTTCCTACGCCGCAAATGCCGGAATTTTAGCTTCGGGAACAAAATTTATTGCACGCACTGATGCCGATGACGAGATGCTTCCGCAGCGCTTACAGCTTCAATGCGAATTTCTTGAAAATGAGACTGATATAGATGTTTGTGCCACGCAGGCGGAGCACGTAGGCGAAGCAAATTCGGGCGGAATTGAGGCGTATGTTGAAATGACAAACCAAGTTTTAAGTTCCGAAGATATTTCGGCAAACCGTTTTCGAGAGCTTCCGGTTTTAAATCCGACTTTGATGTTTCGGCGCGAAGTATTTGAAAATCACGGACTTTTTCAACATAATGATTTGCCCGAAGATTACGAATTTTTCCTGCGGTTGATGCGAGCGGGTGTTCGATTTAAGAAAATTCCGCAAAAACTGCACCGTTGGCACGATTCTGCCACGCGCCTCACGCGAACAAATTCGCGCTACTCCGAACAGGCATTTATGAAAACAAAAGCGTTGTATCTGTCTTATTTTCTGAAAGATACAAATGAGCAACGTCCGATTTTTGTTTGGGGCGCAGGCAAAGAAGCACGGCGTTCGGCTGAAATTTTGGAAAATTTCGGTATAAAAATTCAAAACTATATTGATGTGGACAAACGAAAAACAGAGAAGTCGGATGTGATTCATTATCAGAATCTTCCTACACCGGATTCGTGTTTCATCATTTCGCTTGTCGGGAATCGGGGCGCGGGCGATGAAATCAAATCTTTTTTACAAAAAAACAACTATACCGAACTCAAAGATTTTGTGCTTGCCAAATAAAATGTCCGTCATTCCGATTGCTTAATTTCGAGAATATTTGATTACTTTTGCCGTTTCAAATTCCAGAGTAAATTTCAACAAAAATGAAAAAAATTGCAATTCTTTTGCTCTTATCTATCCTGAGTGTTCAAATTTTTGCTCAAGTTCCGGTTACGAAATCGGAAAAAATGGTGAAGATAAACGGGCAATCGTTCTATATGCACACCGTAAAAAACGGACAAACTTTGTATTCTATCAGCAAGGCTTACGGTTTGAGTGTGAGCGAAATAACAAAAGCAAACGGCATTACGACCAACAGCATCTCGACCGGACAGGAACTCAAAATCCCGAACGGAAAAGCAAATTTAAAGGAAGACGATTTTATTTGGCACAAGGTGCAAGCCGGCGAAACCGTGTTTTCTATCGCGCAAAAATATAATGTGTCCGAAGAGGATATTTATGAATACAACAAAAATGCAGTGTACGGAATTTCGGTAAAAACGGTGCTGAAAATCCCGAACAGCAAGAAAGGAAATGTCGATTTTTCCGATTCAAATTACCGCTACCACACGGTTGTGCCCGGCAATACGCTGTTTTCAATCTCGCAACAATACGGCGTTACGGTGGAACAGATAAAGAAAAGCAATCCCGGCACGGAAAAAGGTTTGACAACGGGACAAACGCTGAAAATTCCGAGTTTGAATAATGACGGAACCGAGCGTGTTCCCGTGTCTTGCGTGCTGGCACCTGATTTTAACGACTTAGCTTTCGACCCGTTGTATTTTGAAGAACCCGGCGTTACGCCCTGCAATAAATTTGTGTTCGACCGCAATAAAACCTACGAAGTTGCTATTATGATGCCTTTGTTTTTGGAAAATAATTTGTGGACAATGGGCAAATACACGTCTGACGAAGACAAAATGTTTTACAAAAATTCGCAACGATTTGTGGAAATGTATGAAGGCATTCTGCTTGCTTTACAGAGACTTAAACTCGATGGTGTGTCGATGAATGTGCATGTTTACGATACCCAAAACAGCGCGAGTGTTACGAACGAAATTTTAAAAACGGTCGATTTTGAAAAATTAGACCTCATCATCGGACCTGTTTACACCGATAATTTTAAGATTGTCGCATATCATGCTAAGAAACACAAAATCAACATTGTATCGCCCTTGGCTAACAATCCGGAATTGACGAAAGACAATCCGTTTGTGTTCAACGTAATGCCGTCGGATGAGATGCGCGCCAAGAAATCGGCTGAGTTTCTGAGCCGTTTGTATGATTCGTGCGTTGTGATTGTGCACAGCGGAACCGAAGCCGAGAAAAAGGAAATTGAGCTTTATAAACGCAAACTTGCAAAATCGTTCAGTTGGAATCCGAACATAAAAGAAGTGATTGTAAAAACTGTAAATTATAAAGAAGGCGGCAGCAAAGAATTAGATAAATGCCTGTCCAAAGGCTACACAAACTTGGTTGTAGTGTTGGCATCGAGCGAAGTTTACGTTACAAAAATTGTTGAATTTTTGGCAACGCGAACCAAAGAATACGACATTAAACTCTTCGGTTTGCCCGAATGGGAATATTTCCAAAATATCAACCTAAATCATCTGCAAAAGCAACAGTTTCATTATGTTACGCCGGCTTATGTGAATTACGACAACTGGCGCGTGCAAAGTTTCATAACACAATACAGAGAAGCCTATAAAACCGAGCCAAGTATTTATGCTTTTGAGGGTTACGACATGATGTATTACTTCGGTTCGGCATTAAAATCGTACGGCAGACATTTCCAATTTTGCCTCTCGCCGATGGATAAATCGCCCAATCCGAAAGGATTAGTACTCAATTTTGATTTCGGTCGTACGGGACAGGGAAACGGCTATGAAAATAACGGACTTTTTATTCTGAAATATAATGCGGAATTTAAACTTTCTGAAACTCAAAATTAGTCGAATAAATTCGGTATTTTTGAAATTTAAGCATAGAAATTAACGTTTTTAAATAAAAAAATAAGATATGAAAAACCTGTTTATCATAGCGATGCTGCTCATCACGACAGCGACACTTAGCGCGCAAGATCCGAAATTTGAAGCCATGGCGATTTACAACTTTACGCGAACATTGCAATGGGCGGACGATATGCAAAAGGGCAATTTTGTTATTTCCGTGCTTGACGACGGCGAACTTTACAACGAACTTGTGGTGTTTACCGAAGGCAAAAAAGTGCGCGGCGAGCAAAAAATTGTGGTCGAAAAACATTCCAATATTTCGTCTGCTGCCAAAAGCCACATAATTGTGATTCCAAAATCCGAGAGCGACAAACTTGAAAAAGTAGTGGAAAGCTCCGTTGATGCGCGATGCCTCATCATTACCGAGCAAAGCAATTTGTTAGATAAAGGTGCCGGTGTTTGCTTTGTTACTGACACAGAAGGTGTTACGCAATATCAATTTCGCGCTGCGAATATCGAAAGTCGAAAAATTTCCGTATCCACGGCGTTTCGTCAAATTGGGTTGGAATTGTAACATTTTCAGCTCTTATATTTTAAACAGAAGACTTCGGAGTATAATTTCTTATTAGTCAATTACTCTTTTTATTTCTGCTGATTACTGTTTTATCGAAAAATTCCATACATAAATTTTGAGCAAAACGAAAATAAAAATATGAAACCACTAGTCAAATATAGAGGAGGAAAATCAAAAGAAATTTCTTACTTGGAAAAGCACATACCGCAGTTCAGTGGTCGTTATATAGAACCGTTTTTCGGTGGTGGTGCATTGTTCTTTTATTTAGAACCAAAAAAAGCAATCATAAATGACATTAATTCAAAATTAATGGCTTTTTATTTTGGCGTAAAATCAAATTTTGAAGTTTTAAAAAAGGAACTTGCAGAAATAGAAAAGCAATATACAATAAATAGGAGAAACTTTGAGGATTTAAAAAGTAAAACACCTGATTTGCGTGTAGAAGATGAAAATGAAGCTCTATATTACAACCTTAGAAATATGTTTAATGACTTGACCGAAAAAACATTTTCCGATGCCTTACTTTATTTTTTCATAAATAAATCAGCTTATTCGGGAATGATTCGTTATAACTCAAAAGGTGAATTTAATGTTCCTTATGGCAGGTATCCTAATTTGAATTAAAGATAGCCTTATGACAAAAGTTGAAGCAATACAAAAGGTTCTGGAAGATAACCTCGGAACGGCAAGTTTAGAAATCATCTACCAAAACATAATAAAGTATTACCCCACAGTTAAAGATTCTGATGATTGGGAATCTGGTGTAAGAGGTGTTTTGTATCGTGAAATAAGAAATAATAGGCGATTTAAGAAAATAGGATTAAGTATATATGCGCTTGGAGATTATGTCGAAGAACAAAAACCAAAAAAAGAAGATTCACTTAGAATGCATTCTTATATTGAAGGAATTTGTATTGAAATTGGGAATTTTAAAAATTATCTTACATATACCGCTGACCCATCAGCAAAATACAGGGATAATTTAAACCTTCAAAACTTTACAACAATAAATGAAGTGCCTATATTTTCATATAATGAAGTAATTCAAGAAGTAAAAAGAATGGATGTTATTTGGTTTAATTCAAAAGGATTACATTTTCCTCAGAAAGTATTTGAAATAGTAGATAGCATAAGCACATTAAATGGAGCATTTAACCGTTGTTTGCAATTAAAAAATTTTGTAACCGATTTTTTTATTGTTGCGCCCGAGCAACATCGAAATAAGTTTAATCAAACCTTGAAATTGGAAAGTTACAATTTGAATAATAATAGATTTAAGTTTATTAATTACGATGAAATAGTTGAACTTTATGAAAATGCTTCAAAGGTGAATAAAATTGAAAGCAAAATATTCTAATATGGACGAAAAAATTGAAATATTTTATTCTTTTTGGCAACAAACTCAATCATATGGTAAAAAAGTTGAATTTGCAGAAAATTTTGCTTCTTGGGATGATAGTAGAAACAAATTTTTAAAACCTTCACCCAAATCACTCGGCTTTGTTGTCCTTTCACCTGTTATCAGCCTAACACCTGCGGGCTTAGAATTAGTAAGTTCAAGACGAAAAGAAGAACTGTTTTTGAGACAGCTTTTAAAATTTCAAGTTCCATCGCCATTCCACAAGCCGTCTGCAAACTCTGCCGAATTTTGGGTAAAACCATATCTTGAATTATTTCGTTTAATCCGTCATTTTGGTTCTTTGAAGTTTGATGAAATAATGATTTTTTGTCTTCAATTAGTAGATTATAGACAATTTGATAATATAGTTTCAAAGATAGAAGATTTTAGAATTGCAAAAGCCCAAAATTCCGGCAATTATAAACAATTTCGTGCAGAATATTTTGATGCAGAATTACAACAAATTTATAGTACAGATATAATTTCAGGGAACACCCGAACAAGAGAAACAAATGACGCTTCTGTTGCAAAGTTCTTGAAAACCAAAGCAAGTAATATGCGAGACTATGCAGACGCTTGTGTTCGATATTTGCGTGCAACCGGCTTGATAAACATTTCACACATTGGGAAATCTGTTTCGATTATTCCGGAAAAAACAGAAGAAGTTGATTATTTCTTACGACACACAGATAGAGAACCTTGCTTTCTAAACGATGAAATTCAATACAGTTCATATCTTGGAAATGCAATCACACCGACTCTATTAACGGACAACAAAAATTTACTCGAACAAAAAATAAAAACAGAGTTTCCATTGATTGAAGTAAATGATACGTTTACTTTGCAACAACTCAAAGACATTTTTGCAGACGAATTGGAGAATAGAAAAGAGCAAATTATTACTGAACAAATTTCGGCAATAAAAGATTATCGCTTGTTTGAAGACATCAATACAACTTTTGACCAAATACTTGCCAATTCGTTATACGACAATCCTTTAATGTTGGAATGGAACACTTGGCGTGCAATGACAATGTTGGACGGAGGAGCAATTAAAGCAAATTTAAAATTTGATGATTTCGGTAAGCCAATGTCCACAGCACAAGGAAATATGGCGGATATTGTTTGCGACTATAATGATTTTGGTTTAACTGTTGAAGTTACAATGCAAAGCGGGCAACGCCAATATGAAACAGAAGGCGAGCCGGTTACAAGACATCTTGCAAAAGTAAAACGAGAGACAAATAAACCGGCTTATTGTTTGTTTATTGCACCAAAGATAAATGACGCTTGTATTGCACATTTTTACGCTTTACACAAAATGAATATTAGCTATTATGGTGGCACTTCAACAATAGTTCCTCTGCCGCTAAACATTTTTATTAAAATGGTTGAGGATTCACATAACGCTAATTATGTCCCCGAACCGAAACACATTCAACAATTTTTTGAACATTCAAACGAATTAGCTAATACGACAAATAACGAACTTGAATGGTATAACGGAATAACTCAAAAAGCTTTGAATTGGCTAACCGTCTGATATAAGCACCGTAAAATATCAAAATAATGAAATTAAATTTAAAAAATCCTTTAGCATTTTTCGACCTCGAAACCACCGGCGTGAACGTGGCGCAAGACCGAATTGTGGAACTTTCGATTCTGAAAATAAATCCGAATCAGAGCACCGACAGCAAAACCATGCGCATCAACCCGACTATACCGATTCCGGCGGAAAGCACTGCCATTCACGGTATTACGGACGACGATGTAAAAGATGCACCAACGTTTAAACAAGTAGCCAAAGAGTTGGCTGTATTCTTAAAAGGCTGCGATTTAGCCGGTTACAACTCAAATAAGTTCGACATTCCGTTGCTTATCGAGGAGTTTTTGCGTGCCGATGTGGATATGGATGTAAAAAGTCGCAAATTTATTGACGTGCAAGTGATTTTTCATAAAAAAGAACAGCGCACACTCTCGGCGGCGTATCAATTTTATTGCGAAAAATCGCTGGAAAATGCGCACAGCGCGGAGGCAGACATCAACGCGACTTACGAAATTTTTCAAGCGCAACTCGACCGCTATCCCGATTTGCCCAACGACATGGAATCGTTGTCTAAATTCTCGTCGCACAATACGAATGTGGATTTTGTAGGCAGAGTTGTGTATGACGACAAAGGGCGCGAAACGTTTAATTTTGGAAAATATAAAGGACAAACCGTTGCCGATGTTTTCAAAAAAGATCCGTCATATTATGCTTGGATGATGAATTCCGATTTTCCGCTCTATACCAAAAAAGTGATTACGGAATTGAAACTCAGAGATTTCGGAAAATAGATTTTAAAATTAAATGTCTAACTGTTTGATTTTATGTAAATTACAGTCCTTCTTTCAATTGAAGCGAAATAAAAAACTACGAATGACTACTTTATGACTATTTAGTGTTTGTAAGAAAACGTATAAATAATTGAATATGTGTAAATTATAGC
>DYSM01000447.1 GCA_020718265.1 Draconibacterium orientale
TGATTGCCGTGGACAATACCGCAAGTGCAGAGTTCACAAAACATTACAATGAGCTAATTTCCAACGGCTTTAATCTTGTTTCATCAAATAAAATTGCAAATACGCAAAGTTACGAAGCATACAAAAAATTGCGCGAAACTTTAGATTTTACAAAAAGGAATATCTTTACGGAACCAATGTAGGCGCGGGTTTGCCCTTAATCGGAACCATAAAACTATTGCACAAATCCGGCGAAAATATCACACGCATTCGAGGTATTTTTTCCGGGACATTGAGTTATATTTTTAACAGATTTTCAACCGAAACAACCTCATTTTCAGATATTTTGAAAGATGCCGCCGCGAACGGCTACACCGAACCAGACCCGCGCGAAGACCTTTGCGGAAACGATATTGCACGTAAACTTTTAATTTTGGCACGCGAATTAGATTTAGAAAATGAATTTGACGAAATTTCAGTTCAAAACTTAATTCCAGAACAATTACGCATAACGAATTTGGAAGAGTTTTATGCAAGATTTTCTGAACTTGACGAATATTATCTTCCTATAAAACAGAATCTTAGCAACGATAAGGTTTTACGGTACATCGGCGATTTGCGCGGCGATTTGCAACAAAGCAAAGGTATTCCGGAAGTGAAACTTGTTGAAACAGACAAATTTACAGCACTCGGTCAGTTAAAGGGTGCCGATTCAATTTTTGAAATCTACACCGAATCTTATGGCGAGCACCCGATTGTGATTCAAGGCGCAGGCGCGGGTGCCGAAGTTACTGCACGCGGCGTGTTTGGCGATATTTTGAGAATTATAGAAAAAATGTAAATTTGTTTTTTCGACGAAAAAAGTGAATCAATTCCGGTTCATAAAACAATGATTGACAATTATTTGACAAAATTATGACTACTTTATGACAACTTTCCTATTATCTTAAAAATTTCAAACTTTCTGTCGTAAAAATTCCCTTTTCGGTGATATAACCTGATATTAAACTGTTTGGCGTAACATCGAAAGCCGGATTTATTGCAGACGATTCGGGCGAAACCACGCGAATTCTGCGCATAACACCTTCGCTGTCAGGTCCTTCCTGATACAAAACCTCGTCTTCGGTGCGTTCCTCAATCGGAATTTGACTGCCGTTTGAGGTTGAAAAATCTAAGGTCGAGAGCGGTGCGGCGATGTAAAACGGTATGCCAAAGTATTTTGCAGCAATAGCTTTTTCCAAAGTTCCGATTTTGTTGGCGGCATCGCCGTTTGCGGCAATTCGGTCGGCTCCGGTGATAAGCATTTGTATTTTACCGTGTTGCATAAAATGCGCGGCGGCATTATCGGCAATAACAGCGTGCGGAACGCCGGCTTCGTTTAGCTCCCAAGCCGTCAGTCGTGCGCCTTGACTGCGCGGGCGCGTTTCGTCGGCATATACAAAAATGGATTTTCCGCTGCGATGCGCTTCGTAAATCGGCGAAAGTGCCGAACCGAAACCTTGCAGCGCGAGCCACCCCGCGTTGCAATGCGTGAGTATTCCGTATCCGTTGAAAATAAGTTCGTTACCATATTCTCCGATGCGTTTTCCGGCTTGTGCGGTCTCTTCGGCAACTTCTTGAGCCTCATCATAAGCTGCCGAAACCGAAATACGTGCTTTTGCAAAAACACGTTCGACTGCCGCAAACAAATCGCGTGCCGTAGGGCGCGTAGCTTCAATTTGGTGCTTTGCAGAGAGGAGTTCCGCATCGTTTTTGGCTTCAGCCGCGCCTTGCGCCATCGCAAATGCCGCCGCTGCGCCAATGGAACCTGCGCCGCGCGTTATCATGTGTTTGATAGCGTAACAGGTTTCTGCACAGGTTTTTGCAGCAAAAATTTCAAACGAAAACGGCAGCTTCGTTTGGTCAATCATATACACAACATTGCCGTTCATCCACACGGCGCGGTCGGTTTCCGGATTTTTTGAATACATCATATTACTGAGTTTTTAAAGTTTGTAAAGTTCATAAAGTTTATAAAATTTTGTGAAATCGTAGAGACGCAAGGTTTGCGTCTTCAGAGTAAATGTAGTTTTTTATAGTTCTTAAAAAAATTGTATTGTTAATCAAAACTTCGTTAGATTTTAGAATTTAGATGTTAGACATTAGACTCAAATCGCTT
>DYSM01000066.1:0-10449 GCA_020718265.1 Draconibacterium orientale
TGATAATCAAGCATATAGATTGTTTAGCTAAAATAAAACAGGCTTTTTAGACCGAACTCAATAATATAATTCCGAAAAACCGACCAAAACTGCGGGTTTTTGTTTGAATCGCTCATACTTTTTGCATTTCTCGTTTCCAATTCAATAATCCATAAACTGCTAAAGCTAAGAATATCAGATATTCAGCCGATAAAAACAACACGCCTTTTTTGTAGTAAATATACGTTGCAAAAATGTCAATCGCAATCCAAAGATACCAATTTTCGATACGTTTGCGCGCCAAAAGAAATTGCGCTACAATGCTGCCCGTCATAATAAACGAATCGGCATACGGAAAGGCTGCTTCAACCGGAAAAAACTTCGGAAACAAATCGTGAATATTTGTAAAAAACCAACCGAAAATTACAGTTCCGACGGCAATAATTCCGAGCGAAATCAGTCTGTTTTTAGGACTTAAATATTTTATACTACTCTCATTTTCAGGAGTTTTGCGTTTCCAATGATACCAACCATACAACGTGATGCCGAGATAATAGATTTGCAAAAACATGTCGGCATAAAGTTGCACGTTGTAAAATAAAATGGTCATAAAAAAGATGTTCGCTAAGCCCGTTGCCCACGTCCAAATGTTGGCGCGCGACGCAAAGTAAACCGCAAACAATCCGAAGGTTACGCCAAAAAATTCTGTCCAACTTACCGGATACGACAAAATTTCAAAAGCAACATTTTCAATATCAAATAGTTGCATCCGTTGTTAAGTATTTTGTAATCAGTCGAATAATGAGATTGTTCAAATATTCGACTTCGTATTCGCTCACGGTCGGTTCCAAGTGCTCATCGCCGATGCCGCTGTGATTTGTGATAAACACATACGTTCCGTTGGTTACAATTGAAATGTAGCGCATTAAAAATTCGGTTTCTTTGTCGATTCCGCTGGCAGTAACGGGCACAATTTTGATGCCTTTTTTACTTGCCGAATTTATGATAGTATGCAGATTATCAATAACTTGAGCGTCATTATGCGGCGGCGCGTCCAACACTAAAAAAATCACACGCGAGGTTGCAGTTGCAGACCATTGCATGGAATTTACTGCAACGTCAAGCGCAGTGTGAACTGCTTCCGGAAAATCGCCGCCGCCGTCGGCAGATTGTTGTTTGATAAAATTTGTGGTTTGTGTGATATTTTGCGAAAAATCGCTTTTAACGGTAACATAATCATCGCCTTTATCTCTGTAAAATACTGAACCTAAATTGATTACCGCCGTAGGATTTTGTCCTTTTACTGTGGTGATAATGTCCAAAAGTTCGGTTTTCAAATAGTCCAATTCATCGCCCATGGAGCCGGTTGCGTCCACGACAAAAGCGATGTCGATACTATTTTCCGGTTGCTGATATAAATTATTGATAGTAAGATTATTAACACCTTGAGAATATTCTTTTAAATCAGAAAAAACAGTTCCGTTCACTTTAAGTTTCAAATCGGAAAGTGCCGGGTCTGAACTGCTGTTCTGATTTGCCCACAATTCGGCATTTCCAAAATTATCGGTTTTGCTTTCCCAAAGAACCACATCGCCCGCACCGAGCAGTTGAACTGCAACATCAATTTGATTTTCAGTATTTTGATTCTTAATATTTACAGAAATTCTGCCGCTCGTTTTGAACGACCAAACCAATGGCATTTGGGCGTATTCTGTGTTTTCCAAAAGTGAGTTCCAAAAATCCCAATGCGCTAAATCGCACCATTCGCCGGCTGTGATGACACCTCCGCCGGGTTGAGTTTGGTCATCGGGAAGTGCGCTTTCGTCGGCAAATTCGCTTTCTTCTGCAACGTCTTCTTCTTTCGAGCACGAAGCCATGAAGGTCAGGGCTAAAAGTGCAAAAATCAGCTTTTTCATATTTTTAATTTTTAAATGCAAATTATTCTTTTACAATAGTTTGTAGAATTTCATCTAAACGCGTTAAAATTTCGCCGGCTTTGCCTTTCAGGTGTACGGTTGTGAAATTTCGCGTAAACGCGCTGTCTTCCGGGTTGATTTCTATGATTTTAGCACCGTTTCGTGCAGCATTTTTCGGAATTTCCGCCGCCGGATACACTTCGCCCGTTGTTCCGATAACGAGAAACACATCGGCGTTATTGCTCTCAAAATCAGACTGTTCAAAAGCATCTTTCGGAATGCCTTCGCCAAAGAAAATAAAATCGGGTTTCAAAAGTCCGTTACATTTTGGGCATTTTGGCGGAATTTTATCTAAATTTACTTGTTTTGCTGGATATTTTTCCGCGCATTTGGTGCAGGTCATCACTTGCGAATTGCCGTGAAATTCAATTACATTTACATTTCCCGCTGCGTGGTGCAAATTGTCAATATTCTGAGTAACAATGCTTTTCAAACGACCTTCCTGTTCCCATTTTGCCAAAATTTGGTGCGCGGCGTTTGGTTGAGCTTTCGCAAAATAATCGTAAAAAACATTTCGGATATGTTTCCACGACTCTTCAGGATTTTCTTGAAAGAAGTTGATATCCAGCACTTGCGGGTTGTATTTTGTCCAAATTCCGCCTTGCCCGCGGTAGGACGGAATGCCGCTTTCCACAGAAATTCCTGCGCCCGTAAATGCCGCCAAATGTTTAGCTTCTGCAATAATTTGCGCCGCTTTTTTGAGATTGAGTTCCAATAAATCCAGCATGTTTGTTTTGCTTTTGAAATTCAAATATAGCTCAAATTTTTCAAAAATCCGAATCTATTTTGCAAATTGTAAGAAAACCGTATTTTTGTCGGAAATGCTCACTTCCGTGAACACACGTTTCGGATTTACACCTTTGTCAGTCAGCTCTTTACGAATAACATTTGCGCGTTTTCGAGCTAAATCGAACGAAATACGTTCGGAGCCGGAATTTGGCACTGAAACCGTAATCTTCAACAGCAAATCCGAATCTTTCATCATACGGTTTACAAGCATGTAAATATCTGATTTTGAACAAGAAAGTAGCTTATTTGTGCCTTCGGAAAATGCTATCGTCTGCAGTGTTTCGGGCGACGAAAATTTGAGGTCTTTGCGATTTCCGTATGCGGTTCGGTCTTCAATTTGCTTTTCGTCTTCGAGTTCGGAAAAACGGCGGTCGTAATGACTCACAACACGATTCAAATGTTGGCGCGTGCGGTAGAGTTCGGCTTGTAACTCCTTCATTTCTTGGTCATTCTCTATAATCGCCTGTTGCTGTTCGGAAACAGGGAAAATATCTGTGAGCTGATTTATTGTGTTGCGTTTTATCAGAAAACCAAGCCCGACAGTGTGATTTCCGCCCGATGCTGCCTGAATTCCGGCGAACGAAAAACCGTAATTGTATGTCAGCAAAATATTGTCGGAAATAATGCCGCCGGCAGTGAACGCAAACGTAGCCGGCGTTCGGAAAATTATCGAAGCTGTGAGTTTGCGTTTATATGCGCCGTTTAGCCAAATTTGTTGAACGTATTTGCGGTAATAATCAGGATGATACGCGATGTAATACCCGGCTTCGGTTTCGTAATTTTTATCAATGGCATATCTGAAATTTAGGTTGAAATCCAATGTTTTTTGGTTAAGATACTCAAGTGCTGAAGGTTTGTATGTTCCGGCAGATTCTGCAAGTGCACGCATTGAAAAACCGCCGTAAATCATTGATTTGTAAGCAAAAACTGCGCCGCCGCCAATGTCCAAAAAACTTGTGCGCAAGGACGACACATCGTTCAGTGCAGGGTCTGTGCCCTGCGACTTTATCTGTGAGAGTTCCAATTGGTTACGGTATAATTCCGGACGAATTGCCAAGCTGAATCGAAAATCTTTGCCGATTTTAAAATGTTGTGCAAACGCGACATCTAAATTAAGATATGAAAAATTTCCGGTTTGAAATTCAGAAATTGAGAATAGTAAACCGCTCTCGTAAAATATTGGACTACTGATTGTTAGTGCTGTCAGATGTGGTGCACCGCTGATGCCTGTCCATTGTTTTGAGAATGACACAAAACTTTCCACATTTCCGTTGAATCCGGCGAATGCCGGCGACATCGCCGATTTATTTTGAGTAAAAGTTTCGGTCGGAAAATATTGTGCGAATGTAAGTTTATACAAAAGTAAAAAACTGAAAAGTAAAAATATTCGTATGTATTTGAAAATCTTCATTTTACAACATCTATAAAACCGGTTCCGCCGGTGCGTCCGGTAGTTTTAATTATGTAATAGTAAGTTCCTGACTCTAAACTGTTTCCGTTTAAATCCGTGCCGTTCCAATCGTTTTTGTAATTCTGATTTTCAAAAACCAAATTGCCCCAACGGTTATACATTTCTATGGAACATTTATCGGTAAATTTATCGAAGTCGCTGATAGCCAGATAGTCATTGATTCCGTCGCCGTTTGGAGTCAGTATGTTGTTGGTTACAATAATTTTCACTTCTGCTTGCGGAATTTCTTGTGTTTTCACGATGAGGCTGTCTGTGCTTTGGCAACCGATTTCATTTTTTACTAAAACGGTATAAGTTCCTGAAACAGTTACAGTTATCGGATTTTCGATTCTGCCGTCTGACCATGAAAATTCCGTAAAATTGCCTATTGCTTCTACATTAAGAGGCGTTCCGGAATTAATGACGATGTAACCTGAAGGCGTCAGCGAAAGTGTCGGATTTGCAGAAATTGAAATAGATTCGGTTTTTTGGCTAATATACCCGTTACTGTCAAAAGCAGAGAGCGTTACGCTGTAATCTCCGGCTGTTTTATAGATGTGTTTCGGGTTTTGCGTGTAACTTTGAGTGCCGTCGCCGAAATCCCATTTTGTGTAAGTGTAATTCTGAGATAAATTACTGAAAATTAAGGTGTCTGACTCGCAAAAAACAGTTTTATTTAACGAAAAATCAGCAAGAATTTGCGCCTCGCTGTTTAGTATCGACACAAGAGAAAAAAACAGAATCGCAAGAAATTTCTTCATAAGGTGTTTTTTTATCTTTCAAGAAAATTATTTTTAGGAAATCGGATGTCGTAAATGGAATTTAAATCTCTGTAACAAACTGAAAATGAATATTATTTCTTAATATAAATCGTGCCGTATTTGTTGAATTTCAGACCGATGTCTCCCAAAATTCCTTCGTGTTTTCCGATAATAAGCGCGCCGCCGGGATAGAGGCTGTCGTGGAACATTTCAAAAATGCGGTTTTGCAACTCGTGATTAAAGTAAATCAACACGTTACGGCAAAAAATGATGTGAAATTTTCGTTCCCAAGGGCATTCGAGCGATACCAAGTCGTGCTTTTGATATTTTGGTTTTTCGGCAATAAAACTTTTGATTTTTATCGTGCTTTTTTTTCTGGAAATTTCCATATATTCTTCCGGAGGAGGTAAGCTAAGTCCTTCTGTAGCAGCGGAATAATTGTCAATATATTCATCAATTTCTCGGAAACGATACACGCCGGATTGCGCAACTTCAATCACTTCGGTATTCAAATCCGTGGCAAACGAATTGGTTTTGTCATACAACCCGACTTGGTGCATCAAAATGAGCATGGAAAACACTTCTTGTCCGGTGGATGAACCTGCATGCCAAATATTTATGAAATCTTCGTACTTGAATCGAGGCACAATCATGTTGCGAATACTTTGCCAAATTTGCGGATCTCGAAAAAGTTCTGTGGTGTTTACCGTAATTTCGCGCACAAGTCGTTCCAGAAAAGCCCTGTCTTTACCGATTTTATGAACCAATTCCGGCACAGTTGCACGGTGGTCGCCCATGAGTTTTTCCAAGCGACGCGAAAACGATTTTATCGAATAATCGCTAAAATCATAATCCGAGTGTTTGCTCACACTTTGTATGAAAAGTTCTATATCGGCTTGCGTCGGCTCCATGTTGCGACAAAAATAGGAATAATTCCGTATCAAATTTAATTTTTTTTCACTTTAAGTATTTTTTTTTCAGAATTTTTGAAATGTCTATTATTGCAGACTCAAAACTCAATATGCTCGATACGAATTTACCTCACCGCATTGCCTTGTCGCTCATTCCGCAAATTGGCGTGAAAACCGCGCGAACCCTTATTGCATATACCGGCAGCGCGGAAGCTGTGTTCAAAGAAAATGCCGCTGCGCTGCTCAAAATTCCCGGAATTGGGCAATTTACGGCTGATAAAATTATTTCGCATCGCGCCGATGCACTCGCGCGCGCTTACGATGAACTGAAATTTATAGAAAAGCACAACATTCGTCCGATTTTTTATACCGACGAAGCATTTCCTTTTTTGCTGAAACAAACCGAAGATGCGCCGTTAATACTTTATATTCAGGGTGATATAAATTTTGTAAATCGAAAAATGTTAAGTATAGTCGGCACGAGAAAGGCAACAAATTATGGAAAAGGGATGGTTGAAGAAATCATAAAATATTTTGCTAAAACAGATATCAATCCAATTATAGTCAGCGGATTAGCTTATGGAATTGATATTCATGCGCATCGCACCGCACTAAAATTCGGCTTGGATACCGTTGCGGTGCTCGGACATGGGTTTGACCGCATTTACCCCGACACGCATGGCGAAACGGCTGAGCAAATTCGCAAATCCGGCGGCGCATTAATGACTGAATATCTGAGCTTTTCCCGTTTCGACAGGCAGAATTTTTTGCAACGCAATCGAATTATTGCCGGACTTTCGGAAGCCACGCTTGTTGCCGAATCGGGCGACAAAGGCGGTTCGCTGGTTACGGCTGAACTTGCAAATTCCTATAACCGAGAAGTTTTCGCTATTCCGGGTCGTGTGGGCGATGCGAACTCTGCAGGCTGTAACTCATTGATAAAGAAACATAAAGCCTACATGATTGAATCCGCAGTCGATATTGAATATATTTTAGGTTGGAATACAGATTTAAAAAAGCAAGTTGTTCAAAATCAATTATTTATAGAATTTTCTGAAGATGAAAAACTTATTGTAAAAGCTATTAAAGAGCAAGATAAACCTGTGATTGACCAAATTTGCAAACTTGCTCAATTGCCGCCCGCGAAAGTGTCCGCTTTACTCTTAGGGCTTGAATTTAAAGGTGTTGTGCGCAACTTGCCCGGCAAAATATTTGAACTCTCCGGAAATTTCAATCTAAGTTAGATTTTCGGAGATTTCAAATTAAATCTTAATACTATACTTTGATGCAGAGTTTGGTATTGATTTATTACTATTTTTGCAGTAAATTTGAATAATAGTAATTCAAAATATACGTTTTTACAATTATTAAATACAAAATTGCCCAACACCGTGAAACATATTTTTTTCAGTTTCAGTTTAATTTTTTTGCTGGCTTCGTGTAGTCAGAATGAGTCGGAACCAAAAGATAATCAGATATTTGAGGGCTATGCCCAAGGCAATATCTTTGCCGATTCGGTAATACAAAATATCTACGATTTTGGTAAAAATTCACCCGATTTTCAGAAACCTTTAGCTGATTTTTCAAAATCGTTGCCCGAATATAAAAAAAGTGTGTTGTTACAATTTGCATCGTTGCAGAACGAGGCGCACCTGCCTGTTGTCGAAACTTTTCTGTTAGATTTGGATTCGGAAATTCGTGCGGTCGCTGCCTTCGCTGCCGGGCAAATTGGTGCTGTTCGTTCGGAATCTTTGATTATCAATTCTTTAAAAACAGAAACTTCTCCGCAAGTCATTGAACAGTTACTTATAGCATTAGGAAAATGCGGCGATGAAAAATCGCTTGAAATAGTACAGTCGTATCCGATTGAAAATCAGTATCCTGCCGTAATTTTGGGTGTTTCGGAAGCTTTGGGAAATTTTGCGGAACGAAACATTAAAAACGTCAAATCAGCCGAACGACTTCTTGAAATCTTACAAAAAAAAGACATCTCAAACGAAATATCTTGCACAGCAAGTTATGCACTGTTTCGCTTAAAATCCGATTTAAAAAAATTTGACCAAACTTTGATAACTATTTACAATTCAACCGAATATATCTACACAAAATCAAATATTGTAAAAGCATCGTTATATTCGCAAACACCCGTAATGCTTGGTTTTCTGAAAGTAATTTTGAAAACAGATTCTGTCGATTATCGCATACGAGTAAATGCCGTAAAAGCCTTAATATCATTCAAATATGATGATTATTCGGAATCTGTTTTTCCGATTTTGACATCGAAAAATATACATGAAGCTAATTCGGCTGCGCAATTTTTTTATGCAAACGGAAAAACTGCCGATGTGCCGAAATATTTAGATTATGCCAAAAAATCTAAACATAAATTGCTGAAATCTAAACTTTTGGCAACTGCTCTGAAATATTCAAAAGATAAACATTCGGTCTCCGAACTTATCAAGAAAGAATTTGAGCGAGAATCTGATATTTATGCGAAAGCTGCTCTGCTTGAAGCACTTGGAGAAGATATTGCGCAGTATCGTTACGTGATGCACAAAACGTTTTTTGAACGCAATCAAGTGCTGTCCACAAGCGGCATAACTGCACTAAGCGCAATGCGTAACTTGCCGGAATTTAATGATTTCGCAAAAAAACATTCAACAAAAAAGGAAAATATAGAAGCAGATTTTGCCGAAATTTTTCAAAAAGCAATTTTGTCCGGCGATGCGGCAATGATGGCATTGGCTGCGCAAACTATTCGAGATGAGCGTTTTAACTACGCTTCGCTTTACAAAAATACGTTTTTCGTAAAACAAGGTCTAAAAAAGTGCGTGTTGCCGCGCGATTATGAGGCTTATGTCGAATTATTGAAAGCCGATGCGTATTTGAACGGTGCTGAATATCCTGATTTTAAAGCTCTTAAACTTACATATTATCAGCCGGAATGGTCGGCTATTTATTCCGTTCCTGTGAAACAACGTGTAAAGTTTACCACAACGCGCGGCAGTTTTGTAATTGAGTTGGATGTAAATTCCGCGCCGGTTTCGGTCGAAAATTTTGTGCGCTTGGTTTGGGAAGATTACTTTGATAATAAAGCATTTCACAGAGTTGTGCCCGATTTTGTGGTGCAAACCGGCTGCCCGCGCGGCGACGGTTGGGGCGCGGAGCAAACAGTTTTGAAATCGGAATTTTCGATGAAAAAATTTGAAGAAGGTTCGGTCGGATACGCATCTTCGGGCAAAGATACTGAATCGGTGCAATGGTTCGTAACCCTCAGCCCTGCCTATCATTTGAACGGCAGATACACGAATTTCGGCACAGTAACCGAAGGCATGGAAGTCATCCACAACATCGAACTCGGCGACCGCATTTTGGATGCCGAATTAATGCTGTGAAATTCTTTTTAGACCTTAGACTATAGTGTCAAGTCAATTTTGAAATGACGCTACATTGTCCTACGGACGAATGCAGGTCAGTAAAGACTTTCCATCGTCCGCAAGGACATGGAAACGTCAGAAGAGGCTTGACATGACACTAGATTAGAGATATTAGATTTAACTCTAAATTTTTTGTATTATTCTGAAATGTAAAGTTCTCGACTGAAATTTCAAAAAAAAATCATAACTTTGCATTATCAAAATTTGAGCTGTTACCGCAATGGAAAATTATCTCCAAAATCCGACCGATTTCAATAGCCAAACTTTGGATGAGTCTGATTATCTTATCATTCCAAATCCGATTTACGATGTGGTTTTCCGCTATTTGATGGAAGACCCGGATAGTGCTATAATTGTAATTTCGACCTTGATAAATGAAAAAATTAAGAAAATTCATCTCGAACCGGTAACGCATACTTTGAAAAATGCAAATCAAACAGAAGTCGAAATTCAAGATCCGAAAACGAAGGACGACATAAAGTTATTTCATCTGGATTTTACTGCCACAGTTGAACTCCCTGACGGCTCTGACGAATTGATAATGATTGAATTACAAAAAGCAAGCGAACCTGATGATATTTTCAGATTTAAGCGTTATATCAGCAAAAATTTTCAACAAAAACAAGAAAAAGAAATCACCGACCCAAAAACTCAGGCAATTGAAACTGTCAATAAACCGATTCGATTAATTCCGATTTTTATATTAAATTTCAGAATTGAAAACGAAGTTAATGACCTCATTATTAAAACTAACAGACTTAAAACCGGTGTGTTTAAGAATAAAAATCTGCAAAAACACAATGAATTTATTGATAACTTGAGCTACGATATTTGGGTTGTTCAACTTCCTAATTTACACAATATTACAGAAGAAGACTATACAGACGATGAATATAAGCAAAAGCTTTTTTTGCTGTTGAAATTATTTGACCAAAAATCAAAAATTAGAGATAACGAACACCGTTTAAGGATTATACGCAAATTCTTTCCCGGTTTTTTAGACCGTGTTATTAAAAGAATCCAAGCGGCATCCGTAAATAATCCAAATTTGGAGCAGCAAATGTTTGCCGAAGACGAATATTTGAAAACGCTTATCAAACGCGATAATAAAATTTCGCTTTTGGAAGAATTATTAGACAAAAAAGA
>DYSM01000066.1:10549-11820 GCA_020718265.1 Draconibacterium orientale
TTTAAAAGCAAAACAATTACAGTATGAATTTGCAAAAACTTTGAAAGAAAATGGTGTTTCGGCTGACGAAATACATAAAAAAACAAGTTTATCGATGGATGAAATCGAAAACTTGTAATTTAGTGCTCAGTTTAGATTTTCCTATTTTTTTAATCGTTCGAGAATTTCGCCGATTTCGTAACCGCGCAAGTTTGCAGCTACAATTTTGCCGCTTCCGTCAATCAGGTAATTCATCGGAATGCCCTCAATCATATACTTTTGCGCGGCGGCGTTGTTCCAGCCTTGCAAATCGCTGACATGATATTTCCAAGTTAATTTATCTTTTTGAATGGCTGTAGTCCAGCTTGCTTTGTCTTCGTCCAAAGAAACACTGAACACCGTAAAGCCTTTACCATCAATATAATTGAAGTTTTTGTATTTGTAGTAAGCAGCTACAACATTCGGGTTTTCGCGTCGGCACGGTCCGCACCACGATGCCCAAAAATCTATCAAAACATATTGTCCGCGCAGGTCGGTGAGTTGCATTTTGGTGCCGTCCACGCCTTCCATAACGATGTTCGGTGCAATATTTCCGATTTCCAAACCTTCAACGGCTTCGGTATCCGTATAAGGTTCTTCGACTTCGGTTTGTTGCAAAGTGAGAATTTCATAACCTGATTTTATCGCAATTTCCGTTCCGTTTTGTGCAATGTTACACGCGCCGGCAACAAGTTTTCCCGGAATCAAATTGCCTTGATAATTTGCGCGACACACGTAGAGCGGTTGTCCGTTTTCTTCGCCGCCGGCAAAGGCATCGGGCGGAAAAGTGCCGTTGTATTTGAGCCAATAATAGGTGTTTTCGTCCTGAATTGTCAGCACTTCGCCTTGGTTGAATTTGTATTCTTTGCCGCCCCAACCGATGCTGATAACGCCGTCCTGCAATTTGCCCGGATGCACGCCGCCTTTGTAATTCACGCGCCCGACAAAAACGGATTGGTCGGACGCGGTTGTTCCGCCTTCAACTAAATTTGAATACGTATCGGTCGATGTGGCATCGTATTTTATCCACGTTTGAGCCGAACTTGTGAAACTAAATCCGGCAAGTGCAAGCAGAAAAAAGATTTGTTTTTTCATATTTTTGAAATTTGAAATTTGAAATTTGTAACTTGAAACTTGTAAGTAGTATTTGTAAGAAAACGTGTAAATATTTGAATTTATGTAGGTTGTAGTCATTTTTTCAATCGAATATTTTGTCATTTAGTAGTCATTCACCGGTCAAAAAGTAGTCATTC
>DYSM01000448.1 GCA_020718265.1 Draconibacterium orientale
TCTTCTCACCCCGACAAAGAAAAAAACTGCAAATCTGATGATTTGCAGTTTTTTTGTTTCTAAATGTTCGCAAAAAAACAAAAATAAAAGCCCAACTGTTTGAAATTGAGCTTTTTTAAAACATTCGATTATTCTGTTAAAAACCGGGAAAATCAGCCTTTCTTTTTTCAATAAAAGCAGCAGTTCCTTCTTTAAAATCATCGGTTCCGAAACATTTCCCGAACTCTTCGGCTTCGGCAGCAAAACCGTTCACGCCGTCGGTATAGTAGGCATCAATACATGCGATAACGCCTGCAACTGCAACAGGCGATTTTTCGAGAATTTTGTTCATCAATTCTGAGGCTTTGGTTTGTAAATCGGGCAAAGAAACCACGTAATTTACCAATCCCAATCGTAAGGCTTCGTCGGCTTTTATCATGTCGCCGGTCATCAATAATTCAAATGCCTTGCTTTTGCCGATAAGTTGCGTCAATCGTTGAGTTCCGGCATATCCCGGCGTAACGCCCAAACTGACTTCGGGCTGTCCGAAGCGTGCATTTTCCGAAGCCACCCGCAAATGACACGCCATACACAATTCGCAACCGCCGCCGAGTGCAAATCCGTTTACGGCTGCAATTACAGGTTTACGAAATGTTTCGATGATTTTGAAAATTCGTTGTCCGTTCAACGCTAATTCTTTACCTTGTGCCGGCGTAAAAGCCGCAAATTCTTTGATGTCGGCACCTGCTGCGAAAGCTTTTTCGCCGCTTCCGGTAATAATAATTCCGCCGACTGTTTTGTCTGTTTCTGCGGTTTTTAATGCCGCTTCCAATTCGGCAAAAACGCTTGTGTTCAGTGCATTTAGTTGAGCCGGACGATTAAGTGTTATCGTTAATATTTTTCCGGATTGATTGAGTAATAAGTTTTCGTAATTCATTAATTTATATTTTTTTGAATACAGATATTCAAGATTTTTTATGATTTATACTAATATCAGCATAAAAATCATAACAAATCAGCTTAATCTGCGTTCCAAGATTATTGATTTGAGAAGTAATAAATTGTTCCGATAATAGCCGCCGCAGCAATCACAGCCAAAGTGATTTTTATCCAGCTCCACGGTCTTTCGCCGGAAACTTCTCCCGTTCGGGCGTTTATCATAAAACGATAGGCTTTGTTATTGTAGCGATATGCACTAATCCACAAAGGTAATAAAATATGTTTAAAAGTGATGTTATCATATTTGGGTGTCATGGAGTGAATTTGTTGCCGGTCGCCGCCGATGTCGTGCCGAATATCACCTCGAATCACTTCTTCCATTTTCGCTTTGGCTTTCGAGAATCCGTCTTCGAGCGACACTTGGTAACGTTCCGATTTGAAACCGCTGAGATATTTTGTGTCGTAGGGAACTAAATTTTTCAAATCCCAAGGCTCCAATCTGTCGAGATATTTTACGGGCAAAGAATTGCTTGCGGCAACCAATACGTCGTCAAAAAATCGGCGAACGGTACCGGCAGCCCGCGACCAGCGTGTTTTGGTAACGGTGCGGGTTTTCGTTTGCCCGTTGTCGGTATAAGTTTCGCTTTCCTGATAATCGTCGCCGCGCTCGCCGGTGTAGGTGGTTGTGGTGTCGGAATCGAAAGTCCAGTACGGAATATAGATTCCTGCGAGTTTTTCGGTTTGTCGGGCAAATTTTTTCAAATCGTTGGGTGCGAACCACAATTTGCGAAGCCAAGTTTGATATTTTTCTACACCTTCTTTTGTTTGAATTTTAAACGGCAGAACACTTTTGGGGTCGATAACGCTCGATTTGTGTCCTTCTTTCGATGTGAGCGGACTGCCGCAGAAATCGCACGAACTCGAAACGATATTGGCATCAAACGTAGTTTCGGCACCGCAACTGTCGCATTTTATTGTCGAAATTTCGGTTTTTGGTGCGGTATTGCTTTGCGTTCTGATAAATTCGAGGAAGTCGATTTCCTGTGTTGCTTCAACTCTCAGATTTTCATCAACTTCAATGGCGTTAATGGTTCCGCAAAATTCGCATTTCAGACTGTCGGTTCCGGGTGCGAAGGTTAATTTTGCACCGCATTTGGTACACGTAATTTCGTTTTGGTTACTTTGTAAAGGGTTTTCCATGTTTT
>DYSM01000067.1 GCA_020718265.1 Draconibacterium orientale
TATGACAATACATTCGATTGAAAAATGGCTATAATCAGCTAAAAATTAAATATTTAACTGTTTTCTTACAAATACGAAATTTTACTTTTTCTCTTCGGCTTTGTACAGCATTTTAATGTCGGTGATTTTAACTTTTTGTCCGTTTTCCAACCGTTTGGAAATTAAGCTGTAAGGCGCAATCACAACTTCATCGTCGGGCGATAAACCTTCCAAAATTTGAATGTATTCGTTGTCCTGCACGCCGGTTTTTACGGGTTTCACGCTCGTAAATCCGTCTTTGACCACGAACACAAGCTCAATCGGCTCTTTTTTCTTATCAATTTCGGAAAGCATCAGGCTGTCCGAAACGTTTTTCGGACGTTTGCGCACATCGGATGTGTCCATACGCGTAGTTACGGATTGTATCGGAACGGTTGCCACGTTTACAACGGTTTGCGTGCGAATATCCGCCGTTGCCGACATTCCGGGGCGAAACGGATAGAATTTCGGATTATCTTTCGGAATTAAATCTTGATACGATTCTTTGATTATGAGAATTTTAACTTCAAAGTCCGTAACACTTTCCGATGTCAATACCTGGCTGCCTGTTCCGCTGCCCGATGAGTTTGCAATTTCGTGCACAATGCCTTTAAATTCTTTTTCAAAATACGCATCTATCTCAATCAGAGCAGTATCGCCACGTTTAACTTTCACGATGTCGTTTTCGTTCACATCCACAATGACTTCCATGGAACTCATGTCGGCAATGCGCAACAGTTCAGTTCCGCTCATTTGTATTGTGCCCACAACGCGTTCGCCTTTTTCTACATTGAGTTTGGAAACGATGCCGGTCATCGGCGCGTAAATACTTGTCTTATTGAGATTTTCACGCGCTTCTTTAAGTGATGCTTCAGCACTTTTTATCGAAAATCCGGAGGCTAAAACGGTTTGTTCTGCTGCATCGACTTCGGATTGTGCGCTCACAAACGCGGTCTGCGCTTGTTCGAAATCCGATTTACTTATGGCTTTTTGGTCAAAAAGTTCTTTGCTGCGGTTGAAGGTGAGTTTTGCTTGCTCGAAATTTGCTTTAACCTGTGCCAGACGCGCTTTTGCATTTGCCAAATTTGCTTTTGCGGAGTTCACGCCGGCTTCCATGCGGTCTGAGTTGGACAGGTAAATGTCCGGTTTTATTTTCAACAGAAGTTGTCCTTCTTTGACTTCATCGCCTTCTTTTACAAATAGTTCCACAATTTCGCCCGACACATCGGAGCTTATTTTTACTTCAACTTGAGGCTGAATTTTTCCGTTGGCGGTAATTTGTTCGGTAATTGTTCGGTTTTGAACTTTTTCCGTCGCCACTTCTAAGCCGGCATCTTCGCCCAATGCGCCCGAAGCTTTTAATACAAACAGTAACACAATAAGCCCGCCAATGGCAAAAAGGCTGATTTTAAGCGTTTTACTCATTAAATGCTAAATTTTATACAATGCGGCAAAGGTATGAAACAATACGGATTTGCCGACATGTTTTTGACGGTTTTCGGGCTGCAAAATAAGTTGTTCGGCAGTTTTATTCCGAAATTCGGACTCGGTAACCGACGCTCATCAGGGCAACTACCGGGTCGTCGGGCATGGCGTGCGTGAGCGTGAGCGTGTATTTGCCTTTGGGCAGAATTTCTTTTTCCGAAACAGGCGATTCGATGTCCCACATATCGCCGGCAACATCGCCTATGTATTTACCTTTTTCGTCAATGGCTTTGATGAAAATATCTTTCTCAACCGTTGTGCCGTCCGGTTTCGTCATTTCGGCGTGAACTTTCAGAATCGGATACGGATATGCCGTGATGTAACGCATGAAAAACAGAATATCATACGATGTTTCTTCGGCAATTTCAAACTCAAACGTTTTTACATCCGTGCGCCACCAGCGATAATTTTCGAGCGTTTCTTGGTCGGAATGCGCATTTTGGCACGATACTCCGGCAAACATTATGCCTGCTAAGAATACCGCTGCAACTGTATTTTTTAATGAAATCATAGTTTTAATATCCAAATTAATTCTACAAATTTATAAAATAAATCCAATAAAAAAAGCCCCGTTTTTCAACGAGGCTTTCGACCGTGTAAATCTAACCTAAAAACTAAACTGCTATGAACTGAATTCACAACTAAGATGCAAAGTGCTGCAAACGGTTGCATAAAAATGAAATATTTTTTTAAAAATCTTACGTTGGATTATTTTTTGCGCGTAAAGTGTTGAAATCCAGTATTCTATAAAAAACTAATAATTCATAATTCATAATTCATAATTTCTAATTCATAATTTCTAAATTCTAATGACAAAAAGTGTGTATTTTTGCGCCGTATGATACCGCCCGATACCGTAAGGAAAATACATGAAACTGCTGATATTGTAGAAGTTGTAAGCGATTTCGTTAATTTGAAACGCGCCGGAACGAACTACAAAGGCAATTGCCCGTTTCACGACGAAAAAACGCCGTCGTTTATGGTATCGCCGGCAAAACAAGTCTATAAATGCTTCGGTTGCGGCGCATCGGGCAAGCCCGTGAAATTTGTCATGGAGCACGAAAAGCTGAATTACACCGATGCGCTGAAATATCTTGCAAAGAAATACAACATCGAAATTCAGGAACGCGAAATGACGGCGACTGAGGTTTCCGAACATTTGGAACGTGAAAGCCTGCTAATCGTTACGGAATTTGCCAAGAATTTTTTTGTCGAAAATTTACATAAAACCGACGAAGGACGCAACATCGGATTGGCGTATTTCCGCGAGCGCGGGTTTACGGATGCCGTAATTAGGAAATTTGAACTCGGTTGGAGTCCGCGCACGAGCAACGCACTCACGCAAGCCGCGCTGAGCAAAGGCTACCAACAAAAATTCCTCGAAAAAGTCGGGCTGACCATCCACAACACCGAGCGCGATTATTTGTTCGACCGCTTTGCCGAGCGTGTCATGTTTCCGATACAATCCTTGTCGGGGCAAGTCATTGCGTTTGGCGGCAGAACCTTGCGCACGGACAAGAAAGTTGCTAAATATCTGAACTCACCTGAGTCGGACATCTATCACAAATCCAACGTTTTATACGGAATATTTCAAGCAAAGGAAGCAATACGAAAACATGATATGTGTTACCTCACGGAAGGTTACACGGACGTGATTTCGATGCACCAAGCCGGAATCGAAAACGTTGTGGCATCGTCCGGAACTGCGCTCACGAAGGAACAGCTCAAACTTATTCGGCGTTTTACAAAAAATTTGACAATTCTGTACGACGGCGATGCTGCAGGCATAAACGCCGCGCTGAAAGGCACGGATTTGGCACTTTCGTTGGAATTGGACGTAAAAGTGATTCTGTTGCCCGACGGCGACGACCCCGATTCGTTTTCGCGCAAACACACCACGGACGAAATTGCAGATTTTCTCAAAAAAAATGCCGTAAGTTTTATTTTGTTTAAGGCAAATTTATTAAAGCAAGTGCCTCATACAGAACCGGTAAAACGTGCGCAAATGCTTACGGATATTGTAAAATCGATTTCGGAAATTCCGAATCAAATTTTACGGTCGGAATATATTCGTGAATGCAGCAATTCGTTGAATATCAGAGAAGAAAATCTGTATGAAGAACTTACGCGCCTGATTGCCGAAAAGTTTGAAAACAACCGTAAAACCAATTTCAAGGAGCGCGACCCGCATGTGGCATACACGCCGCAACTTCCGGCATTTATTGACAAAATATTTTCCGAAAATAATGAAAAAGAATTGTTGAATTACTTGTTCAACTATGGCGGCAATGTGATTGCGGAAGACGAACAAACGGGTGATAAACAAACGGTTGCGGAGTTTATTGTGTCGGAATTAAAGAATGAAAACTTGGAGTTCCGAAACTTAATATATCAAAAAATATTTGAAGAATACGACAAACTTTTTATCAACAGCGAGGCTGTGCCGACGGATTATTTCTTGGAACACGAAGACGATTCGGTGCGTAATGTTACGCTTGAGCTTGTAAGTCCGCAGCGCGAACTGAGCAAACTTTGGGAAAAACGCGGCAATGCCAACGAACTTATTACCACACGATTGGAAGAACTTGTGCCCGCAGCCGTAGAAAAATACAAACTCAAATTGATACAAGTAAAAATTGAAAAAACCGTTGAAGAGTTAAATGCCGTATCCGATTTGCCCGAACGCCTGCGCATTCTTTTGGACGAAATGCTGTTTTTGGACAAACTGAAAATAGAACTTCTTAAATTTACCGAAAAAACTCCAATATTGTAAACCTCACAGTATGAACGAAATAAACAAAGATATTATCCGATTCATAAACAAACACCACGTGCTCACGCTTGCCACTTCGGTAGAAAATCAACCTTATTGTGCCAACTGCTTTTATGTGTACGACGAAACCGATAATGTGTTCATTTTCACAACATCCGACCAAACAAAACACGGACAGGATGCCGTGCGCAACCCGCGTGTGGCTGCATCGGTGGTGTTGGAAACGCTTGTGGTCGGCAAAATTCGCGGCGTGCAAATTACCGGCGACATGCTAAAACCTGAGGATGAGGCTTTGAAGAAGTTCAAAAAAAAATATCTGCTTCGCTTTCCTTTTGCGCAATTGCTGAACCCGGAAGTTTGGATTTTGCGCCCCGATTTCCTGAAATACACGGATAATAGGCTCGGATTCGGCAAAAAACTGATTTGGGAAGCGCGTTCGACTAAAATTGAATAAAAAAATTTGCAAATTGAAATAATTTATTTGTATCTTTGCAGTCCGCAAAAAGGGTCACATGGCCGAGGGGTTAGGCACCGGTCTGCAAAACCGATCACAGCGGTTCAAATCCGCTTGTGACCTCTGAATATCAATACGTTGTGAGAAATTTTTCTCACAACGTTGATTTTCAAGACGTTTTTTGTTAGTCCTCTTGACGTTTTGAAAGGAATTTTTCATGTTTTTCGATAAAATGTTTACCGGATGTTTACCGGAACAATTTTATCGATTATGAAAACAAGTATAAAAATATTTTTACGTCCCGACAATACAAATATTGACGGCTCGAGGTCTTTGTATTTACTATTCACTTCACAAAGACAACTTAAAAAAATTGCTTTAAATATTAAAGTAATGCCAAAAGATTGGAACGCATCAAAAACTGAAGTTAAGCGTTCCGATATTGAATTTTTGCGCAAAAACAAGCACATCCGCAAATATTCCGACAAAGCAAACAAAATTATTGACGAATATTTTTTTGCAGATAAAAATTTGTCAGCGGACGAATTTGAACGACAATTTAAAAGTAATTTGTTCGGAAATGAATCTTTTTACGATTTCATTGAAAACGAGCTCAAAACTTTAGACATTGCTGAAGGCACGCGCAAAGACTATGTAAAGCAAATATCTAAATTAAAATCATTCCGCAAAACATTGGATTTTAGCGAAATAGATTACAATTTGTTAAAAGATTATGACACACATTTACGCATCGGGCGCGACATAGAAAACAACGAAAATACGCGGGCGTGTTCTATGAAATTTATTCGGCAAGTGATAAACAAAGCGACAAAACAAGGCATTACAGACGTTAAACCGTTTCAAAATTTCAAAGTAAAGCGTATTGAGGGCGACCGCGAACATTTAGAATTTTCGGAGCTTGAACGGCTCGAAATGCTTTTGCAGTCCGACAAATTGAACACGAATAAAAAAAGCGTATTGCAATATTTTTTATTTTCATGCTATACCGGTTTAAGATACGGCGATTTACAAACACTTAAATACAAAGATATTGCACCCGACAATATAGACGGTAAAGACTATTTTTTTATCGTGATTGACATGCACAAAACCGGTAAACCGGTTGAAATTCCGTTGGCAAACAAGGCACTCAAGTTTATAGATAAAGGACTTGCGGAAAAAACTGTATTTCATGTATTTACGAATCAAGCGACAAACCGACATTTAAAAACGATTATGCAGACCGCCGGCATAAATAAAGAAATTTCGTTTCATTCCGCACGGCACACATTTGCATCTGTGGCTTCAGATTTAGGCATACACCCGAATATCATTCAGTCAGTCATGGGACATACGGATATAAAGCAAACTTTGAGCTATGCCAAAACAAGCCGTCGAGCAAAAGTAAACGCACTCAAAACAATGGACGAAAAACATTAGCATTATTAGACTAAATTTTGTTGAAATTTGGCTGTTTTTTGAAAATGTGCCGTAAATTCTGAAAAATTCGGATTTACGGCATTATTTTTTTGAAAAACTTTTAAATTTTTTGAAAAACAGTCGTTTTTTAGTCCGATTTTTTGAAAATCGTTTTTCAGAGTGGACACTCACTTTCAAAACAGTAAATATGGTAAATATGGTAAATATTGATGTTTAACATTCTGTATTTAAGCAATTTACATATTTACTATTTCTTTACTAAACAGTAAATTTCTTTACTATTTCGGCTTAAACTTGCCGAATAAGAAAATATGTTTTTTTCAGTGTTTTTTATTTTTGGCTAAAACAGTAAATACAGTAAAGAAATAGTAAAGTTGTAAGTATTTGATTTTCATTTTATCATACGGTTTTCTTTACTATATTTACTATATTTACTATTTTCTTTATCATGTTCAATATTACTTTTGAAAAAAGGCTGTTTTCAAAAAAAACGGTGTTTTTTCAAAGGATTTTCAAAAACTTTCAAAGATTTTCAGATGTTTTTCAAAAACTTTCAAAGAAATTCGGGTGTTTTTCAAAAACTTTCAGATTTTCAAAAAAAAACGCTTTAATCCTAAGAAAAAAGCGTGTAGTAATATATTAGACTTTAACTTACTTTACAGTTCAACCTCAAAACCGTCAAAAATCAGGCTGTTATCGCGTGCATTTACTTCATATTCAAAGGCATACGAACTTCCCAAACGATAATTATTGTATATATTTTTCTTATCTGCCTTGTTTTTTAAGAACGGTTTGTATGCCTCCGATAAAAGTTTGCTCTTTAGTTCGGAAAAACTATCATAAGGTATTGATTTTTGTTTGCAATACGACACATAATAAGCGTGTAAATCGCTTATTTTTGTGGATTTTAAGTATAGTATGCCACTTTTATTTGATGCGTTGGTATCTTTGTAATAATGAGCCTTGTCTTTGGCGTACGTGTCGCCGTATTCTTTGACTTTGTTTTCAGATTTGAAGTATGATAACGATTGCCAAAATACTGAAATACTCTTAAATTCAGTCAGTTTTTCGTATTGCGCTTGTGCATGTGCAACCATAATATTTTCAAGTGTATCAATATCGAACGGAAATTTCAAAACGCTGTTTAGAATATGAAACGGTGTTAAAATTAGGGCGACATGTTTAAAAGCACGCTCGCGGTCTTTAAATCCGTTCATTTTACCCGCTTTAAGTTCGTCTAAAACGCTGTAAAACACTTCTTTAAAGTTTGATTCAAACAATTCACGGTGTTTAAAAATTTCGCGTGTAATTTGTGAAAGTCCGTTTTCTTTGTGCTGCAAAAGTAAACGAAACGCATCTTTTTGCGTGTCTGTAAAGTTGTGATTTTCAAAGTCTAAAATTATCATACGGGTAAAAACAGCTTCTTCATTTGTCGGCAAAAAATTGGCATCTAATAAACCCGCGCTTTCAATTGTAAATGATTTGGTTTTTGTGCCGGTTCCGCTTTCGCTGATTGTTCGGCTTACACAATCGTAACCCGCTTTAAAGTATTGTTCTACAAACGGTTGAGCATCCGTTTTATACTCTTTGTAATAAACGATTGTATTTCGTTTTTGGCTTGCAATTCTGGATAGTGCAGGCTGTGTAATATTCTTTAAATCAACACCTTTTGAAGTGTCGCCGAATAAAGATGTAAGTATTTCGGAATAAGATGTTTTACCGCCGCCGGCTGTGCCGTAAAGAAACAAATACGGAAAAAAATCTAAATGCCGTGCGATAATATCTCGAAAAATTGACAACAAATAAAACATAATTCCGATGCTGCCATTTAGCTTATTCGATTGATAAAACAACCGTGCAAACTCTTTAAAATCAAGCGTTCCCGCTTTGTAGCTAAATTCTTTACGAAATTCTTTTAGTTCGTTTTCGTTCGCCGGAGATGCTGAAGGTAAATAGTAAAGTTTGTTTGTTTTTGTGTCGTGCAACATTCCGATACTGTTCGGGTAAATAAGTTCGTTGTTTGAATTTATTGCACTATCCGAAAATACAAACATCTTACTATCAGTTTGATAACCATAAGTTTCGATAAAATCCGCTTGTTTTTCTCTGTGGGTGTGATACATCAAAATACGCTCAAGGTCTGGCTGAGTTCCGATAAAGTTAAAACCGATTGAATAAAGTTTGTGTTTGAAATTTTCTTTTGTCAGTTCTTTACTTGTAACTTGCAAAAGTTCAATACGTTGCATACCGTTTATTGTTTCTTGTTGCGCTTTTATTAAGCGTGTGCCGTCTGTGTCGCTCAATCTGTAAAGACTTTCAAAAACAAAATCTGATATTTTTTTAGGTATCGTTTTTTTGTAGGCATATTCTTTGATAAAATACTTACTATCAGATACATAAAACGAATGTTCTTTAAAATCTTTGTCGGGTTCTTTGGAGTTTTGCAACAGTGGTTTTTTCAGAATATCAATTTTCAAAAAATCATAATTGTCAGTATCTTTTAAAAAATCGTGCAATTTGTTTTCTTTGTGCAAGTCGTTTGCATCCACGTTTGGCGCAAAATTTAACACGCTAAGACTTTGAATTTCAATATTCTTTAAGATAAAATTGCTGTAGTAGTCCGTTGCTTTTTTGCCCGCGTTGTGTTCGGTGTCTGTTTTTGCATCGTTATCGAATGCCAAAACAACTTTTTTGTTTTTCAAATACCGTGCAAGTTTAGGAACGTCTATAAATTCGTTTGTAGTGCTGAAAATTGCTAAAGCCGAATAAGGATAAAACGAAAGTGCATTTATTACGCCTTCAGTAATAAAAACAATGTCCGATTTTCCGTTGTAGGTTTTTGCATACAACGCATTTTTTAAGCTGCTGTTTTTAGCAAAAACGGACTTTGGTTTGTCGGGTTCTGGTTCAATCAAACGTTTGTTTATCAATTGTTTATCTGTATCAATAAACACAACTGCCTTCAAATAACTATCATAAAAATAACTTTCCGCCGGTAGTTTGTCCGTGTCAATATTTCGACTTTTAAGATAGTCCGTTGCGGGTTGCGCTCCGTTGCGTTTTATTGTGTAAATCGTTTTTAATAAATCCTTTTCCGGTTTGTTTGCGGTGGGCTTTACCATGGTTTCTCCGGCATATTCCGTGCCGATATATTCAAACGCTTGTGCTGTGTCCACGTTCTTAAAAAAACGAATAAATTCTACAGGGTTGCCTGATTTACCACACGAAAAACATTTGAAAATGTTCTTTTGCGGTTGCACGCTAAATGCTGAAGTTCCGTTTTTTTGGTTTCCTGAATTACAGAACGGACATTTCTCAAGTGTGTTTTTCTTGAATGTTAAGCCGGTTTCGTTCTGAATGATTTTTTTTATATCCGTCTGTTTGATTATATCACTATTATTCATAACTTTGCACTGTTAATATTTTCATTTTTTGCAAAAACTTAGACCGCTTCAGTTTCCGATGGAGCGGTTTTTTCGTTGTTAATTCTTAAATATCTGTTTATTTCGTAACCCGAAATAAATTTGCCGTCTGCTGTGGTCTGCAAAATTCCGCGTTTAACAAGATTTGAAACATGGTTGTAACTCCGTCCTATCTGTTCGGCTGTTTCTTGAGTCGTAAATGTTTTTCGCTCAAAATCTTTGTTTTGTCGTTCTGTTTCAAACTCCGTAAATACATCTTTTACAATGTCTTTTAGAAAATTAAAGTCCTCTTTTTCTAATTTCATGTTTTTCGATATTAATTTTTATTAAACTTCTTGACTGTTAAATTTTATTTCATGTTTTCGTAAAATCGAATCTCTTTGAATAGCTTGGCTCTGTCAATGTCGCAAAGCGACAAATAAAACGAAACGATATTCCTATTGTGTTCGTCTTGGAAACGATTGTATAGCAGTTGCCCGCTGTTTTCGTCTCCGTAATCAAAAATACTTTCAAAACTCCGTAATGACATGTTGCGCTCTACTTTGTGTAAAATTGTCGTAATGTCATCGACATTGTTTTTATGTTCAAAATGTTTCATGTTCGTTTGAATTATGCCCCCGCTGTATGTTGCGGGGGCTTGTTTGATTCCTAAATCTTATTAAATACATCGTTATATCCGGCTGTTTTTACTGCCTCATAAACCTTTCGTATTAGTCCGTCCGATTTGTGTTCGGCTCGGTATGCTATGCCTTGTATTTGTCTCACTTCCTCATTTGTCAGTGTGATTTTTTCACTCGGCACAGTGTCCAAAATCGCTTTTACTACTTGCTTATGCTTGCGCAAATATGCAAGTGTATTTTTGTCGGTGTGCATTGCGTACGCAGTGCCTACAGGGTTTTTCGTGAGCGTTTTTTTATCGTTCAACTGTGCATTGAATCCGTTCACTTTTACCGGTTCGGGCAGCTTTGTTTCGGGCAAATCTTTTATCGTTTCGGCTTGCTTTGTTTCGGGCAACTCTTCAGTTTCGCATTCGGCTGTTTGGCTGTTGTTTTGCAGCTTCAAACGCGCGCGGCTTGGTTCGGGGTTGCTTTGGTAGTCGGAATATTTATTTTGTTGCATCCGTTCGTTTATACTGTGGTGTATTCGGTTCGATGTATCAACAAACGTATTGTATGACAATGTTTTAGCGTTGCTTTCCATTGTGTCCACAACTTCAGTTAAATCTTCGCTCATTACGGCATCTTTACTTTCTTGAGTTCGGATTAAGTGCCAAAAGAAAATTATAATGCCTGTAGCTAAAAATTGTATGCCCATGATAATGCTCATTAGCGTATGATAATCTTTTGCGGTCTTCGCCGTGCTCACTTGGTTTTGTGATAACTCCGTTTGTTTTTCGCGCTCGATAACCAAAATTTTGCGGTCTAAACTATCGCGCAAGGCATCCTTTTTTCCGTTGAGGTTGTCAATTTTGCGGAGTTGTTGCGGTGTTAAGCGTCCATCCTTTTTGCCGTTTGTCCACCCCGCGGGGTTCTGCTCGATTAGCGAAATTTGTTTATCCACGTCCGACAACAACGCATCGTATTTGGTTTGAAATTCCGCTGTTTTGCGTTCGGTGTTTTGTGCAATTTGTCCGCTTTTATCAAATTTTTCGGCTTGACGGCTTGCTAAACCTTCAGTAGAACTGACAAACGAAATACCGTAAAACAGTATCACAACCGCCGCCGATGCTGCACCTGTTATGAACCGCGAACGGAAGAGAAATTTGAACATTTTTTGCAGAAAAACCGCCGTTAAAATTTCAATTGCCAACAGTGTAATGACTGTAACAACTTTAATAAAAGGCGTAACATCGTACCCGGCAAAAAGTAAACCATGTAAGGTTTGCGTAAATTTATTGTCAAAGAACGCATACCCGCCGAATAAAGAAAAAAACATTGTTAAAGTTTTGATAATTAACAAACTAACAATTGCAATTCTCCACTCTTTGCGGACGGGGTGCATGGTCATAATTTCATTCGCTGCCTTGCTTAATCTGCTTTGCAGACGAAAATTTTGATAATCAATTTTTTTTTGCATAACTTTGTAAAAATTAAATGGTTAAATACTATTTGATTTTGCATACTTTGTGTAAGCCTTGCCAACCGTTCAAAGTCGCAAGGCTTACTTTTTT
>DYSM01000449.1 GCA_020718265.1 Draconibacterium orientale
ACGCATAATATTTTTGCTCGGCGTGTAAATTGGTCCATACCGTTTTGTAGCATTGAAATAATACAAAATCGGCAACAATTCATCTTTTGACTGAATTTGATAACGTACCGCCAAACCTGCCCATGTTTTTATAAATTTTCTGTTTATATCAACAAACTTGCCTGTGTCGTGGTCATCGTTATATTTCAATTCGGTGTAAACAATCAAACCATCGTCTGTTTGAAATAAACCATCTACATCTTTCGTAATACCTTGTCTCTGGTCATCGGTTGCCGCATGTTCGATTTCTAAAATTCTATCGAGTAAATTCGAAAACAGCCTTGAACAATCATCGGGGCTGTTTGGGAGTTGGCGTTCTGTAATGTAACTATCAATCAATGCGTCTGTTTCATGGGTGAAAAAGAGTTTTATCTTTTTACCAGAATCTTCCATCACTTGTACGCCAGTATCTATTTCAACAATATTTCTCAAGAGTTGTTCGATGAAATTGCCGAACTTAATGTTTAACCCTTGAAGGATACCGCCAACAATTCGATACCGAATAGGCGCAAAGTGAACTTTTTCGGCGCGCTTTTCTGCCATCTTTTGGATATTCCCAGATGACATGCTATCGCCCAACATTTCTAAAACGGTTTTGCGGATAATTTCTTTAACTTGGTTGCTCATCGTAGAGTCCGTTTTCTATTCTATATTTTTCACGCACATCACCGAGGCTGATTAAGTTCCCGTTTTCTTGCCGCAGGAACCAATGTTCCCATCCATTGCAAGGCGCGCCGTTCATGTAATGACTTCCTGCTTTGTGAATACTTCCTTCAAAACCGTCTACTGTGCGAATCTGTGTATCGGGCTTTATGGTTGCAAAACGAGATTTATCTTTTGCAAAAAATAGTTTTTGCCCTGACTGCAACAAACCATTTTCAACAAGTACAGAAAATTCTACTTTTGGCGCAGACTTACTTTTACTTTTTACATCAAAAATTTGTGGGTCAAACATTTCTGGCTGAATTGCGTCAATTCGCTTTTGCGCCACTTTAATATATTTTTCTTCTCTTTCCAAACCAATCCAATTTCTATGAAGGCGTTTTGCTACTGCGCCAGTTGTGCCACTTCCAAAAAATGGGTCAAGAACTACATCGCCAGGATTACTGGAAGAAAGAATTACACGATAAAGTAAAGGTTCGGGCTTTTGTGTTGAGTGAGCCTTGTCGCCATTATCATCTTTGACTCTTTCTGAGCCTGTCGCCAAAGATAAAAGCCACCAATCAGAACGCATTTGTTTTTCTTCATTCAAGCCTTTCATCGCTTGATGATTAAAAGTGTATTTTGCGCCTTTTCCAGAACTCGCCCAAATCATTGTCTCATGGGCGTTTGTAAAACGAACTCCGCGAAAATTAGGCATTGGATTAGTTTTTACCCAAATAACATCATTCAACATCCAAAAACCTAAATCTTGCATAATCGTTCCAACACGGAAAATATTGTGGTAAGAACCGATTACCCAAATTGAACCAGTTGGTTTCAAAATTCGCTTGCAAGCCGTTAACCATGCTCTTGTAAATTCATCGTAGGCTTGGAATGAATCAAACTTATCCCAGTTATCATCAACTGCGTCAACCTTGCTCATATTGGGACGATGTAATTCATTTTGTAACTGTAAATTGTAAGGCGGGTCTGCAAAAATCAAGTCAATAGACTTTTCAGGTAATGAATTTAGATTTTCGACACAATCGCCTTTAAGGATTTGATTTAGGGGCAGTTTCATATTTTTATATCTCCAGCCCCGATTATAAGGCTAATTTATTTATATCACTTCTAATTTAATGCGCGGGGTTGCCCAATGGTTTGCGTTATACCTGCCTGAACTGGCGCTACCCAATTACTGAGAAGGAGCAGAATGACTGCTGCACTTGCGGACACTAACGAAAAGCGTTTGGTTTTGTTCATTTTTTCTCCTTTGTGATTTGGACAAAATTAGGGCATAGGCGAAGGCGAAGGCATTGCTTCCAACTCTTGCATTGTCAACTCTATATTGTCCAATATTTCGCTTGTAGACAATCCAGGTTTTCGGAATTGACGCCACCAAGAGTCCCAATAGGTATCAGAGATTATTTTCCAT
>DYSM01000068.1 GCA_020718265.1 Draconibacterium orientale
TTGAAGAACTCAAGCAAACTCAGGAAGAATCGGCAAAACGCGAAGCCGAAATGTCCGGAATTTTGACGGCAATTAATTCTTCCTCATTTGTTTTTGAAATCAATACCAAAGGTTATATCACGACAGTAAACCGTGAACTTCTTGATACTTTGAAACTTGACGAGCAAGATATTGTAGGAAAAATGCACCACGATTTTGTAAGCCCGGAAAATGACCGTGTTTACAGCGATTTTTGGTTCAAGCTCAAAAACGGCGAATACCAAAAAGCCACCGAACGTGTAAAAATAGGAGGACGCGAGAAATGGTTCAGCGTAACCTACACACCTATAAAAGACGAAACCGGCGAAGTTCAAAAAATATTGTCGCTCGCTACGGATTTGACTGAAACCAAAGAGCTTGAGTTTGAACTCCGCGACCAAGCCGAAGCCATGCAAGCTCAAGAAGAAGAAATGCGGCAAAACTTGGAAGAACTGCATTCGACCCAAGAAGAAATGGCAAAAAAACAAGAAATGCTTGAAAAAGCAAATATCGAAGCCAAATCGCGCGAGCATGTTTTAAAAGAAGCTATGAACCGCGCAAACGACCAAGAACGCGAACTTCAACTCAAAATCGGCGAATTGAATGCCACAAAAAATCAGTTAGAAGAAGAGCATACACGCATGATTGAACTCAACAGCGAAATTGCAATTCAAGAAAAAGAATCATCCATCGTTTTTCAATCCGTCGATAAAAATAATCTTGTAGCCGAATACAGCACAAGCGGAACGCTTATGTCCGTAAATAATTTATTCTTAGACAGGTTTGGCTATAATTTCAAAGATGTTGATAACAGACACCATCGAATGTTTATACATGATGACGACCGTAAAAGGCATGAATACAAACAATTATGGAATGATTTGAGAAATGGAAAACCTTACGAACAAGAATGTCGTCGAATCACAAAAAGCGGAGAAGTCCTCTTCTTTAAAGGAATATTTACACCGATAAAAGATTTTCACGGACAAACTTACAAAATATTAGAAATTCTGACCGATGTTACCGAACTTAAACGCACAGGTGCAGAGCATCAGAGCAGAATGGATAACATCAACAAAACCAACGTAATGGTAGAAATTGGTAAGCATCAAACCATAATTTCAGCCAATCCACTTTTTGCCGAATCCGTAGGCTACACACTCGAGGAACTGACAGGAATGAATTATTCCGATTTAGTAACCAAAGACATTGTGCAAACTGAAAATTATGACCACTTTTGGCGCGACCTTAAACGCGGAAAAGTTACCGGCGGCTTATGGTATTTTATCTCAAAACAAGGCGCAAAACTATTTTTCAAAGGCACGTTCTCGCCGCTGAAAGATCCACTCGGGCATGTTGAAAAAATAATGTTCATGGGCTTAGACGTTACGGATTTTGTAAAACAAGCCGAAGAACTTAAGCAAAAAGATGCTGAGATAGAAGAATTAAAACGAAAATTAGAATAATAGCCCCTTTTTTTACAAAGGCATATTGTCAATCAGCCGAACATCGCCGGCGTATGCGGCAATGCAAGCTGTGAATCTTCCCGTGAGTATTTTGCCCTCGGTTATGGACGTAAGTGTATCATTGTCAGCAATTTCAAAATATTCTAAATGCAACAACGGCTGCTTTGCAAATTCAGTTTGAACAAATTTGTGTATTTCTTCGACGGATTTTGAGGTAAAATGCGATTTCACCCAAACTAAAATTCGAGAAATGTCGGCAGCAGCATGCCTGCATTCGGGCGTTAGGCGTACATTGCGCGAACTCATGGCAAGCCCGTCCGATTCTCGAACTGTTTCACAAGCCACAATTTCGATATTCAGTTCCGCTAAATATTTTTTTGTAATAAAGCGAATCACGGCAAGTTGTTGAAAATCTTTTTGTCCGAAAAAAGCTTTATTCGGTCGCACGGCATCGAACAATTTTGAAACCACTTGCGCTACGCCGTTAAAATGTCCCGGACGAAACGCACCTTCCATGACGGCGTCTAAACCGTCAAATTCAAACACGCGCGTATCCGGTTCGGGATACATTTCCAAAACAGACGGAAAAAAAACAGCATGACAACCGGCTTGTTCGAGCATTGCAAAATCGGCGGCTTCTGTTCTTGGATATTTTTCCAAATCATCGGGGTTGTTAAACTGCGTCGGATTCACAAATATACTTGCAATACAAATATCGCATTCTTCTAATGATTTGTATATTAATGCAATATGTCCTTTATGCAAAGCACCCATCGTTGGTACAAAACCGATGGTTTTAGAATTACTTCGGAACATAGAAACAAAATCGGAAACTTCGTACTTGGATTTCAAAATGTACATACCTACGTTTTTGGGCTCAAAAATAAAATATTCATCTAAAAAAAACGAATACAACCGGAAAGATATACGATTTAATATAAAACAGAATCAAAAATTCGTATCTTTGCACTTGCGTTTGGTGTGTTCAAATTGGTCAAATTTATTCGTTTGAGCGCAATTTTAGCACTTTACGCTATCAAAGTCAGGTATATGGAAAAGAAAAAAATCCTATTTATTTCACAGGAGATAACACCTTATCTACCTGAAACAGAGCAGTCATACATAGGCAGATATTTGCCTCAGGGCATACAAGATGCAGGCAAAGAAGTTCGGGTTTTCATGCCCAGGTTCGGTATCATTAACGAGCGGCGAAACCAATTGCACGAAGTTATCCGTCTCTCCGGAATCAACATCATTATTAACGATAATGATCATTCACTGATCATAAAAGTGGCATCGATTCAACAAGCTCGAATGCAGGTCTATTTTATTGATAATGAAGATTTTTTTAAACGAAAAGCCTTAGATTCCGATGAAGCCGGAAAAATGTACGAAGATAACGATGAGCGCATTATTTTCTTTGCTCGCGGGGTTATTGAAACCGTAAAGAAATTGCGCTGGATTCCCGATCTTATTCACTGCCACGGTTGGATGACGGCTTTGGTGCCGCTGTTTATCAAAACAAGTTATAAGAATGACCCCATTTTTTCAAAATCAAAAGTCGTATATTCTGCTTATGATGACGCATTTGTCGATAAATTTAACCCCACATTTCCTGAAAAATTAATTTTGGACGGAATTACAACTGCCGATGTAAAATCGCTTGAAACCTGTGATTACGACGGACTTATAAAACTTGCCGTAGATTTCTCCGACGGATTAGGATTCGGACAGGAAAATATTAAACCCGAAGTGTTAAAAGTATTTTCCGATGCAACCAAACCCGTATTGCAGTATCATACAAGAGAAACGTATATTGATGCACATTCGCAATTTTACGACAAAATTTTGTCAGTTTAGATATTTACATGTTAATACACCCTTGTCAGTTTCACAAATGATAAAATTTTCAATCAAAAACATCGCTGCGTTTTGTGTAGCGGCGGTGTTCGCATCGTGCAATTATGATGATACCGGAGTCGGACAAAACTTATTGCCTGACGAAGATATGATAAAACCACTGATAACAGATACCATAACGGTTCAATCGTTTACCGAACGCGTGGACACGCTAAACACAAGTCAAGTTGCAAAAGTTATTGTCGGCAGAAATATCGACCCTATTTTCGGAACAACTCAAGCTTCTTTTGCAATGCAATTTGGGTTCTATATAAATTCCGACTCTGTAAATATTATTGTAAAAGATGTATATCTAAAACTCTCATATTCAACCGACAGTGTTTACGGACATACCTCCGGCACCGGCATTGATTTAGAAGTTTACGAGCTAGGTAAACGCCTTTATGCAGATTCAACTTATTATTCAAACCTCGACCCCGAAAGTCTGCATGACGGCAACTTGCTCGGAGCTAAACGCGTTTTTCCCGGTACTTACGAAGATACGGCGGCAGTATATATTCCGCTTAATCACGAATTTGCAAACAGGATTTTTCAAGCCGACGATAATGTTTATGAAAACGACACAACATTTAAAGACACTTTTAAAGGCATACTTGTAAAAGCCGGAGCAAGCACAAATTCCATTCTGAAACTCAGTATCGACACCGGAACATACATTAATATACGCTACCAATACAGTGCCGATTCCGATACGTTAGATTACAAACTATACATTAACGGCACAAATAACGCCAAAATAAACATGTTTACGCACGATTACAGTTCGTCGGTTTTCCAAAATGAGATAAACGCTGCCGAGCCGCAACAAACCTATTCCTATATACAAGGTATGGCGGGTTTAAATACGAAAATCAGATTCCCTTACTTGGAAACATTCAAAACATCGGAAAAACTAAACCTCTACAGAGCTGAACTTATACTACCGGTAGCCGATGAAACATTCTCAATATCAGGAAAATACCCGGAAGCTCAATCCTTAATTATTCTGGGTGAAACATCCGACGGCGAACAATATCTACTCAACGAATACCGTTCTTCGGCAGGCACGTATGTGGGTGAATATTTCGACGAAGATACTAAAACCTATCATTTCAATATCACAAAACACATTCACGACATACTTTACGAAAATGCAGAAAACATGGATTTGAACATTTTGATTTTGGGCGGAAGCACGAACATGTATCGCGCAGTGCTGCATTCAGGTTCAAATTCTGTTTCGCCGATTAAACTTGTTCTCACTTATTCAACCTTATAACCTTTTATCACATGTGCGGAATTGTTGGATACATCGGAAAAAAACAAGCCTATCCGATTCTAATTAAAGGGCTAAAACGTTTGGAATACCGCGGATACGATTCCACAGGTATCGCGCTCATCAACGGCGACACTCACATTTACAAACGCAAAGGAAAAGTTTCCGACCTTGAAAGTGTAATACAAGACGAAAACCTCAGCGGAACCATCGGCATCGGGCACACACGTTGGGCTACGCACGGAGAGCCGAACGATTGCAACGCGCATCCGCACGCTTCGCAAAACGGTAAGTTTATCATTATTCACAACGGAATTATTGAAAACTATGACCGTTTGAAAGAAAAACTTAAGAACAGAGGCTATACCTTTGAAAGCGAAACGGATACAGAAGTTCTTGCAAACCTCATAGAATATATTTATATGAAAGGCGGCAAAGCCGTTACGGCTGAAATTGCCGTACGCATGGCTCTTTCCAAAGTTATCGGAGCTTATGGCATTGTCGTCATTGCGAAGGACGAACCCGATATGCTCATTGCCGCGCGCAAAGGCAGCCCGCTTGTAATCGGAGTCGGCGAAGGCGAATATTTCATTGCGTCCGATGCCACACCGATTATTGAACACACCAAAACCGTAATTTATCTCAATAACGACAATGTTGCAGTTATCAAACGCAACGAACTTGTTCTCAAAACCATACAAAACGACGAGCTTATTCCGGAAGTTCAGGAATTGACCATGGACATCGGTGCTATTGAGAAACAAGGCTATGATCATTTCATGCTTAAAGAAATTTTTGAGCAACCGCAATCCATTACCGACACGTTCCGCGGACGCATTTCACTCGATTTGTCCGAAATCCGTCTCGGCGGTTTGTTCGATGTTATGCCAAAATTAGAAGCAGCTAAACGCATACTCATCGTAGCTTGCGGCACATCGTGGCACGCCGGTTTGGTGGGCGAATATCTTATCGAAGAGTTCGCGCGCATTCCTGTGGAAGTTGAATACGGTTCCGAATTCCGCTACCGAAATCCGATTATTACACCCGAGGACATCGTCATAGCCATAAGTCAAAGCGGCGAAACCGCCGATACGCTTGCTGCCATTGAACTTGCCAAACAAGCCGGTGCTACGGTGCTTGGTGTATGCAACGTTGTAGGTTCCAGCATTCCGCGTGAAACGCATGCGGGCGTTTACACTCATGCCGGACCCGAAATCGGCGTAGCTTCAACCAAAGCTTTTACTGCACAAGTTACCGTACTAACCATGATGGCACTCATGCTGGGGCATCGCAAAGGCATATTGCCCGACAAACTATACCGCGAACTCATCAAAGAACTTGTTGCTGTGCCCGATAAAATTGAAAAGATTCTGAAACAAAACGAGAATTTTGTAAAAATAGCCGAACTATACAAAGATGCAACGAACAGCCTGTATCTCGGTCGTGGATTTCTTTTTCCTGTTGCGCTGGAAGGTGCTTTGAAACTGAAAGAAATTTCATACATACACGCCGAAGGCTACCCTGCCGCCGAAATGAAACACGGTCCTATTGCACTGATTGACAAAAATATGCCCGTGTATGTGTTAGCAACCAAAGATAAATCTTACGACAAAATTGTTACAAACATACAAGAGGTAAAAGCCCGAAACGGAATCGTAATTGCCGTGGTAACAGAAGGCGACACAGTCATAAAAGGCATTGCCGACCACGTATTGGAAATTCCCAAATGCCACGAAGCCATTGCGCCGCTGCTTACCGTTGTGCCATTACAATTGCTTTCGTATCACATTGCCGTAATGCGCGGCTGCAACGTGGACCAACCACGTAACTTAGCAAAATCGGTAACAGTAGAATAAATACCGTAAAATAAAAAGCTGCCTGATTTTGACGTCCGGCAACTTTTTTTCTTTTTAAACCCTCGTTCTACGTCTCGCTATTTCACAAGAAACCCCTGCCTTGATTTGGTTGTATGCCGAAGCGCAACTATCCTATTACAAAACTACGAAAAATAATCTGACTCTAAAAATGCGCCGACAAATAATTAGTTCTTGTAAGAAAACTCATAACACATTGAAAATATTTATGTTATAGGGATATTTCGATTTGAATGTTTTATGAAATTCTGTAGAAATTAGGTAGAAACTAAATAAAAAACTACGAATGACTACAGAATGACTACAGAATGACTACTGAATGACCACTAAATGACAATACATTCGTTTGAAAAAACTGCTATAATCTACATGAAATCAATTATTTAAACATTTTCTTACAAACACGAAATATCTGCTTCAACGCTACTGTTATCAAGCTCATTGGGATTTCAAAGATTCTGTTTTATCAATTTGTGTACTAAAAGTGGTTGTCTGTTTAATTTTTTACTATTTTTACGCCAAATTAATTCAAAAAAAACAGTATGGAATTTGTAATTGCGTTAATCACACTTACGTTTTTAGAGATTGTTTTGGGCGTGGACAACATTATTTTCGTGTCCATAGTTACGAACAAACTTCCTGAGCAACAACGCCCAAAAGCGCGTTTCATCGGATTGTCGATGGCTCTTATTTTCCGAATCGTGTTGCTTGTTGCGGTTGTTTGGATATTGCATCACCTTACCGACCCGTTTTTTCCGATGGAAGGCATGACGAACGAAGAAGTTATCAAAAAAATTCACGAAAGTAATTTCTTAGACTCTTTACCGCTTATTTGGCATGCTATCGGCGTGCGGGAGCTTGTGCTTTTCGTGGGCGGATTGTTCCTTTTGAGCAAAAGCGTTTCGGAAATACATCATAAAATGGAAGATGCGTCGCATGTAGAAAAGACAACAGGAACTGCAACGATGGGCAAAATCATAACACAAATCGTTTTATTAGATATTGTGTTTTCGTTCGACTCTATCCTTACAGCCGTCGGTATTACCGACAATTTACCTGCCATGATTGGTGCAGTTACCGTAGCAATGATTATTATGCTTTTGTTCTCGAAAAAAATTGCAGAATACATCGCAAGCCGTCCGACTTTGGAAATCCTGGCACTTTCGTTCCTTATTCTTATCGGTTTTATGTTGGTTTTGGACAGCGTGCATTTTGAAGTTCCGAAAGGATTTATCTATTTCGCTGTATTTTTCTCGCTTGTTGTGGAAATTATCAATATTCGCTTCCGCAGAAAACACGATGAAGCCGAGCACTTTCGCAAAGTGCAGGAAGAAGAAAAACCGGTCAAATAATTTAGCATCAATAATTTAGGAAAACTTTGCCAAAGTTCAGAACTTTGGCAAAGTTTCTAAACCGAATTCATATATTCAGTCAAAATGATTCAGTCAAAAACTAAAATATGGATTCACGGCATAATAGAAACCCGTGAGCAACAGCCGTTTCTGAAACCTAAAATTGAAAAAATTGTGTTTGGCTACCTTCGCAACGAGTTGTCGGAACTTGGCTGCACGCTTGCCGACGTTGCCGGCACGGAAAATCATGTACATATCTTGTTTCTTCAAAATCCGAACAAATCGCTTGGCGATATTTTCCGACAAATCAAAACCGCTTCGGCACACAGCATCAATTTGGCGAGTTTGATTCCCGAAGAATTTTCGTGGGACATTGCTTTTGCTGCGTTCTCATTAGGCGAATCGCAACTCGATAAAACCAAAGAATATTTTGCCAACCAAAAAGAAGCGCACAAAAAAACAACCCTGCCCGAAGAACTCGAACGCTTTTTCAAACTTTACAATATTCCGAACGAACAGAAGCCTGTTTGATTCATATAAACCTGATAAAATTGATTAAAGAAAATCAAAATATTGAATGGAAAGAAAGTTGGCGAGATGAATACTTAAAATGGATTTGTGGTTTTGCTAATGCCGACGGTGGAAAACTTTTCATTGGCATAAATGACCATGGAGAAGTTGTTGGTATTGAAAATGCTAACAAATTATTGGACGAAATACCCAATAAAGTCAGAAATCTTTTGGGACTTGTGATTGACGTTGAATTGAAAATTACCAACGAAAAAGAATATTTGGAAATAACAACTGATACATACCCATTTCCGGTTAGTTACAAAGGTCAATATCATTATCGTAGCGGAAGCACAAAACAAGAATTGCAAGGTGCATCGTTGGATAAATTTTTACTTGAAAAGAAAGGTAAACGTTGGGATAGCGTTCCTGTTCCAAACATAACTGTTTCAGATTTAGACAGTAAAACGTTCGATTTTTTTCGAAAACGTTCAATAAAAAGCAACAGAATTGATGAAACTGTTTTAACAGAAAATAATGAACATATATTAGATAATCTTCAATTAATTGATAGCAAATATCTAAAACGTGCAGCAATTTTGTTGTTTCATCCAAATCCGGAAAAATTTATAACAGGTGCTTTTATCAAAATCGGCTATTTTCAGTCCGATTCTGAATTAATTTTTCAGGATGAAGTGCATGGAAATCTGTTTAATCAGATAGAAATAACGATAGATTTACTTTTTACAAAATATATCAAAGCAATTATTTCGTACGAAGGTATTCAAAGGGTTGAAACATTTGAATATCCGAAAGAAGCTGTAAGAGAAACATTACTAAACGCTGTATCGCACAAAGATTATTCATGCGGAATACCAATTCAGATAAGCGTTTACGTTGATAAATTAATGATTTGGAACGAAGGTATTTTACCTGAAAATTGGACAATAGAAAATCTTTTAAAAAAGCACGCATCAAAACCTTACAATCCTGATATTGCAAATGCCTTTTTTAGAAGTGGTTATATTGAACTTTGGGGACGTGGAACAATAAAAATAGTAGAGATTTGTGAAACTTCCGGATTGCCCAGTCCTACTTACAATTATGAAGGACATGATTTTTGGGTGACTTTCCAAAAAAATATTTATAATCAAGATTATTTGAAACAATTAGGATTAAATCAAAGACAGATAAATGCAATAATGTTTATCAAATCAAAAGGCAAAATTTCGAATAAGGAATATCAAAAAATCACTGATTGTTCCAGGAATACTGCAACAAATGATTTAAAAGACTTAGTTAATAAAAACATATTAAAATCGAGTAAAATAAGTGGTGCCGGTTCGTTTTACGAATTAAAAGGGATTGCACAATAATTGCACAAATTGCACAATTAATTGGCTCGTGATACAAATTTTTCAATCTGAATAGTAAAAATAGAAATCATTTCACATAAGAATACAATGTTCACAAAATCGCTCACAGCATACAACAAACGACAATCCGTTGAAGTTTCAATCGAAACTGTAACTCTCGGCGGCACAAACCCGGTTCGGTTGCAAAGCATGACCAATACGGATACGCTTGATTTTGAGGCAACTCTGGCTCAAATAAAACGTATGGCAGATGCAGGCGCGGAACTTGTGCGCATTACAACGCCCACGGTGCGCGAAGCCGAACTGCTTGCCGATTACAAACGCGCGCTTGCCGAAGTCGGTTACACGGTTCCGCTTATTGCCGACGTGCATTTCAATGCCGCCGTAGCCGAAGCTGCCGCCGGAAGTTGCGACAAAGTGCGCATCAATCCCGGAAATTATGTGGATAAAAAACGCTTCAAAGCCTTTGAATACACGGAAGAAGAATATCGCACCGAAGTTGAAAAAATTCGCGAACGCTTTGTGCCTTTGATTCAAATTTGCAAACAAAACGGCACGGCAATGCGCGTGGGCACAAACCATGGTTCGTTGTCCGACCGCATTATGAGCAGTTTCGGCGACACGCCGGAAGGCATGGCGGAGTCGGTTTTGGAATTTTTGCGTATTTGCGTGTCCGAAAATTATACGGACGTTGTTATTTCCATGAAGGCAAGCAACCCGATTGTAATGATTCAAGCCGTGCGACTTTTGGTTGTGAAAATGCAGGACGAAAATATGTATTTCCCTTTGCACCTGGGCGTTACCGAGGCAGGCAACGACACCGAAGGGCGCATCAAGTCCGCAATCGGTATAGGAACGCTTTTGCTCGACGGTATCGGCGATACCATTCGCGTGTCGCTCACGGAAGCTCCCGAAAAGGAATTACCTGTTGCAAAAGCAATTGCAGATTATTTTAAAACACCCGCGTTTTTGAACTTTCAACCTAAAATAATAACAAAACCTGAAACGGAACGCTTTTTCAAATTCCGAAAACGCCAAACCAAACCCGTTTTAAATATCGGCGGCGACCATGTACCTGTTGTCATTACCTCAATTCCCAATTTTTTAAAAGGGGCGCAGGGGGATTCCTTCTCAAAAGGTGGAAATTTAAACTCCGACTATCTTGCAACACCTGACAAACTTATTAATTCTAAAGATGAAGCGAAGTCATATAATTTAATCAAATTCAGAGAGTTAGACAAATCAGACGAGTCGATATTTGTCGAAATTTCCGAATCGGACGTTTCGGAACAAAATCTATCTGTATTAAAAAACTATACCGATTCTGTATTTGTGTTGAATACAGACGGCTGCGAATCGCCTGTGCATTTTGCACGTTCGTTTTTCTTTTATTTAGAAGAACATAATATTCAGAATCCTGTGATTTTGAAACACAGCTACCCCGATTTGTCCGAACGCCATATCGTGAAAGCCGCTTTGGAGTTCGGCGCATTATTCAACGATGGTTTTGCCGACGGCTTATGGCTGCAGTCTGACCAAGCTGCGGTTTCCGAAGTTGAAACTGTTGCGTTTGGAATTTTGCAAGCCGTTCGCGCGCGCATAACGAAAACGGAATACATCTCTTGTCCGTCGTGCGGGCGCACATTGTTTGATTTGGAAACTACGGTTGCGCGTGTAAAAAAATCAACGGTACATTTGACGGGCGTAAAAATTGCCGTCATGGGCTGCATCGTAAACGGACCGGGCGAAATGGCGGATGCCGATTACGGTTACGTGGGCGCGGGCAAAGCCAAAATCAATCTCTACAAAGGGCAAACCATTGTGAAGAAAAATATTCCGGAAGCCGAAGCGGTAGAAGAATTGCTAAAGTTTATTGAAGAAGACAGAACAAAAGCGTAAACAGATTTCTTTGCCATTTTAATTAAACATCAATCTTCGGAATAAACTCATACTCATAGATTTGCG
>DYSM01000450.1 GCA_020718265.1 Draconibacterium orientale
GAACTCAATAATAACTACAACATACAGAACTTCAATACTTACACGTTTTTTCTGCAAACACTGTTTATTGTCTAATCTAAGGCATGTTTTTTGCTTTACAAAACTTCGTGCAATATTGACTGAATAAATCATTCGTAAAAAATTTAATTCAGTTCTCACAAATTTTTTATAATTTAACTCAATACCTTCGGATTATCGGATGAAGTTGTTTCTGCAAAAATCAATATCTGTTGTAGCATATTCAAGTGCTATATTATTGATTTTGACATATCTGTCCGTTTATATCGACCCGGAAGTATTTCCCTATCTTGCGTTCTTAGGTTTGGCTTATCCGGTGCTCGTTGCGGTTGTTTTGTTCTTTTCCGTAAGATTTATTTTGCACAAAAAACGAAAAGGCTATATTTTTCTGTTGATATTAATTATCGGGACTTCGCATTTTTTAGACTTTTTCAGTTTCGGAATGTTTAACGAACCTAAAAAAATGAAAAACGCTGTCAAAATTATGAGCTACAATGTGCGCATGTTCAACCGCTACGATTGGATTAAAGATACAAGCACCGACAACAAAATTATCGAGCTCATCAAAACCGAAAATCCCGATATTCTGTGTTTACAGGAATTTTACTCCAAAGACGGCACTAAAAGTTATCAAGATTCTGTCATAGCCGCCCAAAACACCAAAAGCTACCTTATTTCATACAAATACAACAAAAACTACACGGGCAATGCCATTTTTTCACGTTTCCCTATTATTAACGAAGGCATCATCAACATCGGAACTACAAATAAAAAATGTATTTTTGCCGATATTGCTGCCGACAACGACACCATGCGTGTGTACAGTCTGCATTTAGCGTCCATACGCCTGAATTACAACGATTACGATTATATCGACGGAAAAGAAACTGCCAAAGACGGCTCAACGTTTTTTTCAATCGGCAAAAAAGTTGCCGCAGCCTATTCAGCCCGTGCCGACGAGCTTGTTGCTATTATTCCGCATGCACGGAAGTCACCGTATCCTGTAATTATTTGCGGCGATTTCAACGATCAACCTATTTCATACACGTATCGCCAATTTGAAAAACAATACAGCGATGCTTTCATCGAAAGCGGCTTTGGGGTTGGGCGCACATTCACGCGCTTTTTGCCTACGTTTCGTATCGATTACATTTTCCACGACAGTACTTTGGTATCGTCCGACTTCAAACGCATAGACATCGAACTGTCCGACCATTATCCTGTCGTATGCAAAATCGGACGAAAAGCGGGCATTTAAAATAAACACAATTTTTTTACATTTTTTTTGGAAAGTTAGAAATAAAGTATTTATCTTTGCATTCCATTTCGGAGAGATGGCAGAGTGGTCGAATGCGGCGGTCTTGAAAACCGTTGAAGGTAACACTTCCGGGGGTTCGAATCCCTCTTTCTCCGCTAAAACGCTGTAACAAATTGACTTTCAAAATGTTACGGCGTTTTTCTTTAAAAAACGGCACAGAAACGGCACTTAAAACATTGTTGCGTAATGTATTGTTAAACAGTCTCTTATGGAGTTTTTGCTTATGCGAAAAAATATAGGAGATAAAAAAAATATGCTTTTCGCTGATTACCTACCCGCAGAGCTGCACACGTGTAAAAGTCGTTGGTTTGTAGCTTATTATGTCAAAAATCCGAAAACAGGAAAGTTACATCGGAAAACAATTAAAATCAATCGGATTAAGAGTGCGACCGAACGCAAAAAATACGGTCGTAAACTTGTTTTGGAAATAAACAAAAAATTAGAAACAGGTTGGAATCCGTTTTTTGAGCAAGAAGCTCCGAAGTCTTACACAAAACTTACCGATGCTTTGGAGGCATACAAAAACATGAAACATCGTGAATTGACCAGCAAAGACAGTTTACGAACGTATGATTCTCAAATCAGTATTCTTAAATTCTTTTTAACGGATATTGAAAAAACTCCGGACCTGCCGATTATTTCGTTTGATGCACACTCGGCACGCCGTTACATGGATTATTTGTATAACGTTCGTAAATTATCGGGCAGAACGTTCAATAATTAGTGCTTGTAAGAAAACGTCCAAAATTCCGACAAGCTACGGAATTTTGCCAAGT
>DYSM01000451.1 GCA_020718265.1 Draconibacterium orientale
GCAAATTACTTAAATTATAAAATATTTTCAAAAACACTGATAATCAAGCATATAGTTTGTTTAGCTGAAATAAAACAGGCTTTTTAGACCGGACTCATATAAATATTGGAAAGCAAGAAAACCTTGATTTTACCATAGGCATTCCGTCCAATAACGTGCTGAAAACCAGAGTAAAAGCCCTCGAACAAGTCATTTCGACACTTTACGCCGGCAGCTCCGATAAATAGTATTTGTAAGAAAACGTGTAAATATTTGAATTTATGTAAATTATAGCAATTTATTCAGTCGAATGTTTAGTCATTCAGTGGTCATCCAATAGTCATTCAGTTGCTTTTTTTAGTTTCAATTGAATTTCGACTGAATTTTAACAGAATTTCTAAAAACATTCGGAACGAGATTTCACTATATCTTATAGAACCTCAATATGTTATGAGTTTTCTTACATCAACTGTTCCTTACAATATTTTAAATTCCGATTTGCTCCTTAAATTTGCTCAATTTTTCGGCTTCGGCAGTTTTATTTTTACTGCTGTTGTGTTTTATCGTATTGTCCATCAATGCGTTGAAAGATTTTGTCAACGAGCCGTCCGCAGTCGGATTGTAGTCGAACGTTAGCATGGCTTTGAGGGCTGCGATAAACGAATTTTCAAATCTGTCGGCATTTCTGGCTAAGAATAAAAGCTCGGAACCGACACGCAAATTGAATTCTTCATTCGTCATAATGTTCTCAGGCTCAGCAGCTACGGACATCATTTCCATGAGTTCGAGGCTGATGTATGCTTTCACATCAATGACTTTTGCAAGGCGTTCGAGTATTGCGATTTCGGTTGCATCGACAGCACCGTCGCCGGCAATTGCAAATGCGGACGGCGCATTGCTCAGGAATGCAAACAGTTGCGGGTTGGACATCACGAAACTGCGTTCGTCCATAAACGGTTGTGCCGATTTGCGCATTTCGTGAAACACGGTGCGGATAAATTGTTTGTCTTCGGCTGATAAATTTTCAATACTGCTCATGTTGTTAATATGTTGATTATGAATTATTTGATTTTAGAAATTTGCCTTTTGAAAATAAATATCGGAAAATCATTTATTTTTTACAAAAAATCTGAAAATAACATCCAAAGTTATAAATTTCCACATAAATCACATAAAAAAATTGACAAAACGTAAAAAAATACCGCAAGGTTTAAAGTTGCGGTATTTCTGATGCTTTATCCGATTACCGTGTTCTGTTTACGGTATGCTCAACGTCGTCGATGGTTACAAGGGTTGTGTTGTCGCAATCGCCTGTGCCATAATTAATTGTAATGCTGTGCTCGGGAATTGTGATTGCTACTTTTCCTTGCACAAGTTTCCAACGGCAACCGATACGGAAAATAAGCGGTTCTGTAATATTTGCGGTGTAATCTTCGCCACGGCGGTTCGTGCCTGTTGCGCTGCCGGTGATGCTCCATTTGTCGTCCAAGATATTATAAGGTGTGTCGTCGCCTTCAACCCACACGCGTGTGCGGTTTGCTTCGCGTGTAACGATTTCGTCTTCGGGCGAGGTAATTTTTCCGCCTTCGAGCACAACGGTGTGGTATTGTTTGCCTTCGGTGTTTGTGCCCATGTTTGTTACGGTGCGTTTGCCTTCGATTTTGAAATCATCGACATAATAATTTTCTAACGTAATGGTTCTTACGGAGTTAGCTTCATAAAACGGTGCACTTGCATTGATAATGATTTTGCCTTTTCTCATGCGTTGGTCAGTGCCTTCGCAACCTTCGGAGCCGAAGTCAATGGTTATGGTGCGCGGATAATTTGTTGATGAGATATTAACAGATGGCGCGCATTTGTCCTTGTCCAAATCGGATTTTAGTCCGTTGTCGTAGCGGTCTGCTTGACTTACAGCGTCGTCAAACGCATCATCGGCAGAGGCTTCGTCCTTCGCATCCTGAATCATGTCATCGGTCGTGAGACCCTCATTGTCTTTTTTGCAGCCCGAAAAAGTGAGAACTGCTGCTGAAATCGCAATTGCGAAAAATTTTAAAGTTTTCATGGAAATATTTATTAGAAATTAAGAATTAAGAAAAATTTTATGCTATTTGTTAGATATTTATTCTTCAAT
>DYSM01000069.1 GCA_020718265.1 Draconibacterium orientale
TTTCAAAAAAACAAATTCATCTTTCACGGAATCTTTGATGTTGTCAATGTTTACGCGTTCGCCTTTCATGGCAAGTTTTTCTGCACGCGTGCGGGCGGGCTGAGTCATTACGAGCAGCAATACGTAAATTACAAGCCCGGAACCTGCAAAAAATGCCGTTGAAAGAATAAAAGCCAAACGAATCCAAATCGGCTGAATACCAATGTAATGCCCTAAGCCTGAGGATACGCCGCCGATATAACGATTGTCTAAATCCCGATAAAATTTCTTTGCCGATTTTGTTTCTGTTTCAAAGTTTTCGGACGATTCAGTTTGTTGTTCTGAATTTGCATTTTCCTCAAAATCAGAGACATCGCCCATAATTTGAATGACAGCCTGAACATTTTCAATCGTAACTGCGAAAGCCGAATCGCTTAACATTTTTTGCAAATGTTCTGCTACCCCGATTTCTATGTCTTGAACAATTTCTTTTCCGTCCGGATCTTGGGCAAATTTTGCTTGCACGGCATTAAGCCATTGTTCCAAAATTTGGTATGCATCTTCGTCAATATTAAACACATAGCCTCCGATGTGTATGGATATGGTACGTTTCATTTTTTGTGATGTTATGAATTTCCTGAATGTTTGAGTTTAGAAACCGATTCGGTCAATTCTGCCCACGATTTGTCGAGTTCGTCGAGCACAGATTTGCCTTCATCGGTGATTATGTAATACTTACGCGGTGGTCCCAGCACGGACTCTTCCCATCTATAGTTGAGAAGTCCGGCGTTTTTTTGGCGAGTCAAAATAGGGTAGAGCGTTCCTTCAACTACAATTAAATCAGCATCTTTCAACTCTTTTATAATGTCCGACGCATACGCATCGTGTTTGGACAAAATGCTGAGAATGCAAAATTCCAAAACGCCCTTTCGCATTTGAGCTTTTGCGTTGTCGGTGTTCATTTTTTATTGGAATTTTTGATAAACGAACCTTCTTTTTTCATTGCCGGCAACACAATCCACAAACCTAAATAGATTAAAAGTCCGGGTCCGAAAAATATTGCCAATGCAATAAACAACGCGCGCACAATAATCGGGTCGATGTTCAAATAATCGGCAAAACCCGCTGAAACTCCGCCGATTAAACCTTTTTCCGTGTTTCGCATAATTTTGCTCGACGTGTTTGTGCTGTAACTTCCGGCATAAAATTTAATGTTTTCGTTTTTACCGATAAGTTTGATAGCTTCCTCCACATCGGCACGTTCCAAAACTTTTTCCGGATAATCCATGTCCGTGTCCAATATTGCGGACATTTGGGTTTCTACATCCGCGTGAAATTCCGGATCTTTGTATTTTTTATGAATAAAGCGGTCGTATTCAGTCATTAATCTATACGCAGACTCTGTCAGTTTGTAATTTTTTCCCGAAAGAAATATTGAAATAACTTTTTCCATGATATTTTGTAATTTGAATTATTTTACAAAGATATAGGTTTTATTTAGTATTATGCAATACATAGTAGTGGATTTTTACAAATACCGAATTTTGAAGGATGAATTGTGTATTTTGAATGATATTTGTATCTTTGGGATTCAATTTTGAGTATGAAAATTTCGGGAAATATCAAAAAAATGAGTGTCGAGCATACCGCTCCGATACATTATACGTTACACGTGGGTGATGCGTCTGTGGACATGAACGCGCTCATTGGCAGTGTTTTAAAAATTGAGTGGAACAGACAAATAAATTGCATGAAATGCGGCGTATCAACTGTAAAATCATTTGCACAAGGCTATTGCTACACTTGTTTACGCAACGCACCCGAAACCGCGCCGTGTATTTTAAACCCAGAACTTTGTGAAGCGCATCTCGGAATTGCACGTGATTTGGCTTGGGCGGAAGAAAATTGTTTGACCGAACATTTTGTGTATCTGGCAGTTTCGGGCAACGTTAAAGTCGGCATCACAAGGCTTTCGCAAGTGCCCACGCGATGGATTGACCAAGGCGCAACGGCGGCGGTAAAGTTGGCTTCGGTGCCGAACCGTTACACGTCCGGCGTAGTTGAAGTAGAACTCAAAAAACATTTTTCCGATAAAACAAGTTGGCAACAAATGCTGAAAAATGCAAAATTCTCGGGCGATTTGCTTGCCGAAAAAAAACGCGCAATCGATTTACTTCCGCTTCCGTTAAAGCAATATGTGATTGAAAATTCGGAAATATACACGTTTGAATATCCGGTAATTTATTATCCTGAAAAAGTTACGAGTATAGATTTGGATAAATTAATGAAATTTGAAGGAAAACTCACAGGCATCAAAGGACAATACCTAATGTTTGAAGGCGGACACGTTATAAATATGCGCAAATACGGCGGCTATTTTCTTACACTTTCTTTTTAATGGCTTTGAGCGCAAATTTATTAAACCACCACATCCACATCAAAAAAATAATTGCCCAAGCCACAATTTTAAAGACAAAATAATGATTGATGTCGCTGTATTCCGGGCAACAGTAAGCTGTAATTGCCAAACCCGAAATGCGAAGCACATTTACAAAAACTAAAATACCCAAACCCAAAGGAATAAACCAAAGTTTTTGTTTCCACATTCCCGGGAAAACGGCTATCAAACCTGCGAACCCTAACATAACATTTCTTCCCATGCATCCGCGGTCGAGAAAAACACTGCCGGCTTTTAAATCATCAATAATTCTGATGCTTTTACCATAAGTTGTAACTTCAAACCCAAAAAGTTCGGTAAAATGTTTCGAAGCAAAAAGTAAAAATGAGGCAAAATGGTTGAGTCCGTTTACATACATTGTGTCAATTGCAGTAATACGCTTAAGCCCATAGTAAAATGAAAGAAACAGAAAAATCAGTAAAAAAAGATTCAACACAATACCAAGCCAATATGTTTTATTGACTCCGTTTTGCGTATTAAACAGCCTTTTCAACAGTGCGTAATGTTGATATTAGTCTTTTTGCTGAAACTTGTATATTTTGCGAGCTCCATAGGCAATTCCTGCTGCAACCAACAAACTCAACCCTCCGTCAAACGGTATCGGTTTCGGAGCAGGCGGCGGCGGTTGTGCTATGGCAGACTTCATGAAGTACGGGCTGATTGATATGCCCAAAATTATCAGCAGGGTTCCGGCAATTTTTTTCATCATTTATGCTTTAAAAACACAAAAATAAAGATTTATTTAAAAAAAACAACTTATTTTTGAAAACTATTTGAAAATAAATTCTCAAATGTTAATGTCATACTCCATAAAACGATGTTTTTTGACATAAATTGTATTGATTAATCACTTAATTTTATTAATAATATGAAGTTAAATAAATTTCTTACATTCTTGGTCTCCATTTTCATAACATTCGGATTATCAGCACAGAACACTCAAACAGCTTATTGGGAGAACGGCAAAAAACAAAGTGAAGGCAAATATATTTCAGGTAAAGAATCCGGACTTTGGAAATATTGGGATAAAAACGGTGTGCTTTTGCAGGAAACGGAATTCCGAAGCGGGCTACCTTACGGGCGAACGACTTATTACTACGATAACGGCTCGAAAATGAACGAAGGATTCTTAATTGAAGGATTTTTACAGAAGAAATTTACGGAATGGTATCGAGACGGCTCTGTTAAACAAACCGGACAATATAAAAACGGTATGAAAGACAGTATCTGGATTGAAAATTATTTGACAGGAAAACCTAAATTTATAAACATGTATCATGCTGACACAGCGCAATTAGTAATGGCTTTTTCGGCAACTTCCGATACTTTGGTGAAAAACGGAAACGGGATACTTTCAGAGAAATATCCCAACGGAAATATCATGTATTCAGGTAGATACAAAGAAGGCTATAAAGATTCCGTGTGGACGGATTATTATGAAACAGGAAACATTTTCTCAAAAGGAAGCTACAAAAAAGGCGAAAAAGTCGGCAGTTGGGAAACTTTCTACAAGGACGGTAAGATAGAAAGTCGGATAAATTACGAAAACGGAGTGAGCGAAAGTTTTTATCCAAACGGAAAACCGGAAATGAAAGGTTTGGTAAAAAACGCTGAAAAACATGGAGATTGGACATTTTGGTTCCCAAACGGTTCGATAAAAAAACGCGGAAAATACGAAAACGGAAAGCAAACAGGGTTACACGAATTGTTTTTTGAAGACGGAAAAGTGAACACCGCCATTGAATACGCTAACGGGTTGAAAAACGGACAGGCAAAGTGGTTCAACCGCTCAGGCGAGCCTGATATTTTCGGAACGTTCCGCAACGACACCATGGACGGAATGTGGACATATTGGCGAACAGATACGATACAAGGCATTATAGAAACGCACGAAGGCAATCAAGGAACTTACTCTAAAGGCAAAATGCACGGCACGTGGACCTATTGGTATCCGAACAAAGCAGTTTGGAAAAAAGGCGATTTCGTTGAAGGAAAGCGCAGCGGAAAATGGACAACTTACTACGAAAACGGAAAAATTTATTATGAAGGAAATTTTGCAAACGACAAGGAAGAGGGCTTGTGGACTTCGTTTCACCCGAACGGTGTAATAGAATCCAAAGGCGCATTCAAAGCAGGAAAATTGGAGGGTAAATGGGAAGCCTGGTACGAAAACGCAAAACCAAAATATGTTCATAATTACAATGAAAATCTAAAAAACGGGGTCTCGATTTTTTGGGGTGAAAGCGGTGTAAAAGAATTTTCATCAGGCTACAAAAACGGGCTGTTACACGGTCAATATCAAACTTTTCATGAAGACGGAAATGTGAATATTTCAGGATATTATGTCGAAGGCGAAAAAAGCGGGAAATGGATTGTTTACGCACGAAACGGAGCCATCGAACAAGAGGAAAACTACGAAAAAGGTGCACGCAGCGGCATTGCGAAACAATATTATCCCGACGGAAAAGTCAGCCAATATGCCGAATACAAATACGGAAGCCTGAACGGAAAAAAAATCACTTACGACAGATACGGAACTAAAACGTATGAAGCTGTGTATAAGAACAATATCTTGCAAAAAGTCGTTTTTCAGAAACAAGAATCCGCACCAAATAATTTCTAATCTTGAAAAATATTACGTTCATAATCGCACTTTTGTTGAATCTGACATTATCGTCTCAAATTCAGCGTATTACACAGTCCCTTGAAGACGCAAAACGCCTTACAACCACGAACGGAATTTCTGTAATTATTGCACAGAATACGAGTGATTCGGCGCATTATCTGTCATTATGTTACGACATTGCGCCGCATCGAAAGTCTAATCAAAAGGGCATAGAATTCATTTTGGCTGATATTTTCCAAACCGGCGGAGGCAACCTCAAGAATGAGCGATTGATTCAATTCTCCGATACAAATGCAGTCAAAATTTTTGCAAATCCATCAAAGATAAATATTTATCAGCATAAAAACGATATAGATTCAGCAATTTTTCTCCTAAGCCAAATCTATTTTTATCCGAACTACGAGGTTGATAACTTCAACAAAATCAGGCAAAACCAACTTGTAAACCTTTTTCCTCCAATGGTTTCGCCTAATAAATATATTACGGACATTGCTCGTTTTTCATTGTACGGCGATGTCCATCCGAAAGGCGAAATGCCGGATAAAGACAGGGTTTCAAAATTAAATGTTCTTGACTTAAAGAATTATTACACAAAATATTATGCTAAATCTAAAATTCATATAGCTGTCATCACACCCGACAATGCAGACAGTGTTTTTCAAAAAATTAACACCTACTTTTCTACTTATACATATTTAGAACAAATTCCGGAAAAATTCCCTGAAATTGCACAGCCCGAACATAATAAAATCTATTTTCACGAGATTCCGGACACGATTACCGGAAACGCAACGTATCTAAGTTTGGTTTATCCGTTGAAAAAGGAGGTTGAACAAAAAGACAATCATGCCGTTACAATGCTGATGAAAATTCTCGGCGCACACAAATCCGGGCGGTTTTACAAACGCATGATTTCGGAAGAAAATGTGTCGGAATTTGTTTTTTCGACGATTGAAAACGGAGAATTTGACTTTTCGGCAATCTTTAAACCCGCTGATTTAGATAAACTTCTGAAATTTTACAACGAAGAAATATCTAAAATTAAGACTGAAAAAGTTGGAAGTGCCGAGTTGAATGTTGCCTTTAATTTGTTGAAATCCGATTTTATTGACGACCTCAAAGAACCGGCTTTTTTGCTAAGTTTTCTATGTAATGTTTCACATGACGAACTTCCTGCCGACTATTTTTCCGACTATTTAGACGGATTACAAAAAATCGATGGCTCTGATATTCAGTCTGTTGCGCAAACTTACTTACAAAACGAACCTTACGTGTGCGCCGTGCTCGGAAAAGAGTTACAAGTCAAGAACGAGTTTTATGCAGTAGCAGAATCGACCGAAACAGTTATTATGCGAGAGCAGAAACCGGTGGAGATCATTCCGTATGGGTTTTCATCTAAAAATATAATTGTCAAATATTTAGAAGCTGTTCAGCCGGTGATTCCGGACGAAGGACAATATTTACAACTACAGGGAATTTACGATTTTGGCTCGCACAAGTCCGTTGTCCGACAAGAAATTTATCGAAAAAAGCAAAACTATGTTTCCAAATTCACGTTCGTAACCGACTCTGCAAAACTCATAGAATTTAAAAAGGAAGCTCGATGCGGAAATGGAATTTGGTCTGTTTCAGGTTCTGACAGTTCGGAGGTTTTATCGGCAGATTATCACGGAATCATCACCAGAAGTTACGGTTTTCAGGAATTGGAATACGATTACAAACACATTACTGTTGATTTTATAGAACTCATAAATGTTTCAGGTAAAGAGTTTTACAAGGTTAAAATTCGATATCCTTACGGTATTGTTTGTTACGATTATTTCGATAAAGAAACGTCATTAAAAACAAAATCTGAATATTTCTCTTTCAATGAAGCAAATGAGGAACTTTTTCTGCAAACAATCGAAATTTCTGATTATCGTCGAATACCTAAAACTAAAAACAGTTTAATACCATATAAAAAAAGAATCATCACGCGCGAATACAAAGCTGATTTTGAGCTTATTAAGATAAACTATGACGCAAAAATTCCGAAACATACATTTGATATGCCAAATCCGTAAATAGATAGCCGAAATTTTTATATATTTGACAAATTTTTAAAGCATGACAGAGCACGAAATTTCAGTTATCGAAAAAGCTTGGGCGAATAAGTCTTTGCTTGCCGACAAAACAACCGTCGCAATCATTCACAGCGTTATTGACAGACTTGATTCGGGCGAACTGCGTGTGGCTCAACCGACTGCAAACGGATGGCTCGTTAATGAAATAATCAAGAAAGCTGTGATTCTTTATTTCCCGACGAGAGAAATGACCGTTTCCGAAGCCGGCATTTTGGAATTTTACGACAAAATTCCTTTGAAACGAAACTACAAAGAACTTGGCATACGTGTTGTGCCACATGCAGTTGCGCGTTACGGTTCCTTTATTGCGCCGGGCGTTGTGCTCATGCCTTCTTACGTGAATATTGGTGCGTATGTGGATTCCGGAACAATGGTGGACACGTGGGCAACAGTGGGTTCGTGTGCTCAAATCGGAAAAAATGTGCATTTGAGTGGCGGCGTCGGCATCGGCGGTGTGCTCGAACCCGTGCAGGCTGCGCCTGTAATTATTGAAGACGGTTGCTTCATCGGCTCGCGTTGTATTGTGGTGGAAGGCGTTCGGGTGCGCAAAGAAGCTGTTTTGGGTGCAAATGTCGTTCTTACTAAATCAACAAAAATAATTGACGTATCAGGTTCTGTTCCAATTGAATACGTGGGCGAAGTGCCGGAGCGTTCCGTTGTTATTCCCGGCGCATTTACCAAGAAGTTTCCTGCGGGCGAATATCAAGTTCCTGCTGCGCTCATTATCGGTCAGCGCAAAGCGTCCACCGATTTAAAAACTTCACTCAATAATGCACTGCGCGATTTTAACGTCGCGGTTTAATATCGAAACGATATGCGAATAGGATTTGATGCAAAACGAGCTTACAGAAATAGCAGCGGCTTAGGCAATTACAGTCGAAGCACGGTAGATTTACTTGCAAAATATTTTCAGAATAACGACTATTTTTTATTTTCGCAAGACAACGAAAATCCGGTAAACTATCAAAAACCGGAAAAAGCTCAGCTTATTCTGCCCAAAACATCCGCAGGTCGGTGGTTTGGAAGTTATTGGCGAAGTTTCAAAATTTACAAACGTGCGGATGAATTAAAACTCGATGTATATCACGGACTTAGCAACGAATTGCCTTACAAAATCGACCAAACCGTTGCCAAAAACATCGTAACGATACACGACCTCATTTTTCTGAGATTTCCGGAGCTTTACAAACCTGCCGACCGCAAAATTTATATCCAAAAATCGAAATACGCTTGCGAAATTGCCGATACCATTATTGCCATAAGCGAACAAACGAAAACCGATATTTTGAAATATTTCGATATTGAAGAATCAAAAATTCAAGTCGTTTACCAAGGTTGCAACCCAATTTTTCACAAGGAAATTGCACCGGCATCGCGCATCAACGTATTGCGAAAATACGGGTTACCGACAAAATATTTGCTCAATATCGGCACGGTCGAGCGTCGCAAAAACGCATTGCTCATCGTAAAAGCCATTAATTTGGGAAAAATAGATTTGCCTGTCGTCATTATTGGCGGACGAACGGATTATCAGGCAGAAATTGAAGCTTATATTACTGAAAATCAATTACAAGAACGTGTTTTTATATTTAACGATGTGCCGTTTGAGGATTTTCCTGCCATTTATCAACACGCCGAAATATTCGTGTATCCGTCTCATTTTGAAGGTTTTGGGATTCCGATTATCGAAGCTTTGAATTCAAAAGTGCCGGTCATTACAACCAAAGGCGGATGTTTCAGCGAAGCAGGCGGATTTTCAACTTTATATATTGATTCCGAAAAATGGGAAGATTTAGCCGAAAAAATTAATTTTGTGCTCTCCGATGAAGACCAACGACAACACATGATTGCCGAAGGATACAAGTATGTTCAGAAATTTTCGGAAGATAAAGTTGCACAAAATTTGATGAATGTTTATTTGAAATAGGAATTCTGATATGGAAAATTTCAAACCCGATATTGATAAAGCACTCGAAGTGTTGCGCGCCGGCGGCATTATACTGTATCCGACCGATACTGTTTGGGGCATTGGTTGCGATGCGACAAACGAAACGGCTGTGGCAAAAATTTTTAATCTAAAAAACCGAGCAGAACAACAAAGTATGTTGATTCTGACAGATAACATCAATCGAATCTCAACTTACGCAGACGATGTTCCCGATGTTGCACTTGATTTGATGGAAATTGCCGACCAACCGACCACTGTTATTTTTTCAAATGCAAAGAATATCGCAAAAAATTTGATTGCCCCCGACGGCTCGGTCGGAATCCGCATTCCGGACGATACCTTTTGCCAACAACTTCTCGAACGTTTCAAAAAGCCCATTGTTTCTACATCTGCAAATATTTCGGGGCAACCGACACCGAAGTTTTTTTCAGAAATTTCCGAACATGTGAAATCCGGCGTGGACTACGTTGTTTCATGGCGACAAAATGAACGCAAGCAAGCCAAAGCCTCCGGAATTATTAAAATTACACCCGATTCTACGATTACGATTATCCGAAAATAACATGACTCTTGACGATAAAATAACCGAACTGCAGGGTGCCATGACTGTAAGAAAGCATTCGCCGCGGTGGATGATTTTGGTCATCGATTTGCTTATCTCCTTGTCATCCATTACGTTTGCCTATTTACTTCGGTTCAATTTTGATACAAAAAATATCTATTTTGAAAATTATCATTACACACTTATCTATGTGTTCGTGATGCGGTTTCTCATTTTCGTAATCAGCCGGTCGTATGCCGGAATAATTCGCTACACGAGTACAAAAGATGCCACGAGAATCATTATTGTGTCGTTTATCGGGGCAGTTGCTTATGTCTTAATAAACCTGTTAATCGTCTCGTTTTCAAATTTAGAGTATTTAATTCCGATGTCTGTCATTGGAATTGATTTTTTTGTAAGTGTGTTTCTCATGGTAGCATTTCGCTTGATGGTCAAATCCTTATACATCGAAGCTACGACATTTTTCAAACCCGAACGCAACGTAATCATTCTCGGAATTGACGAAAATGCACTCACGCTCAAACGCACTCTGTATCGAAACATGAACGAAAAATACAAAGTCGAAGCCTTTATCGACCCCAATGACGTGAATGCACGCAAACAGCTTGACGGCGTAACCGTTTACAGCCCCGACGACATCGACAAACTTTTGGCACGTACCCAAATTACGGAAATCATTATCACAGACAATAATGTTTTGCGCGGCAAAAGCAAAGCCGTTGTGGACGCTTGCCTGAACAACGGTGTAAAACTGCTCAAAGTGCCGTTGGTTCAGGATTTAATCAACGGCGAATTTACATCCAAACAATTCAAAAAGGTAATCATCGAAGATTTGCTCGGACGTGAGCCAATTGTGTTAGACGAAGACAAAATTTACGACGACATTCGCGGCAAAGTGGTGCTCGTAACAGGCGCGGCAGGTTCCATCGGCAGCGAAATTGTGATGCAATTAGCTAAATTTCAGCCAAAAAGCATTGTGGCGTTCGACCAAGCAGAATCGCCGCTTTATGATTTAGAACTGCTTCTGGGCGAAAATCATAACTTCCGAAACTTTGAAATCGTAATCGGAGACATCACTCGGCGCGAACGTGTGGAGTTTCTTTACGAAACCTTTCGCCCCGAAATTGTGTTTCACGCGGCGGCATACAAACATGTACCGATGATGGAAAACAATCCGGAAGAAGCTGTTCATACCAACGTTTACGGCACAAAAGTCATTGCAGATGTGTCGGTTGAATATGGCGTGAAAAAATTCGTAATGGTTTCGACTGACAAAGCCGTTAACCCGACAAACGTCATGGGCGCATCTAAGCGTATTGCCGAAATTTATATTCAAACTTTAAATAACAAAACAGACGTTGCATTTATAACCACACGCTTCGGCAACGTGTTGGGTTCCAACGGTTCCGTGATTCCGCGATTCCGAAAACAAATAGAAGAAGGCGGACCCGTTACGGTAACACATCCGGAAGTTACACGCTTTTTTATGACCATTCCGGAAGCCTGTCAGCTCGTTTTGCAAGCCGGCACACTCGGCAACGGCGGCGAAATTTTTATTTTCGACATGGGAAAATCCGTTAAAATCGTTGATTTAGCAAAAAAAATGATAAAACTTTCCGGACTCGAAGTCGGTACGGACATCGACATACAATTTACCGGATTGCGCCCGGGCGAAAAACTTTATGAAGAACTTTTGAACGACCGTGAGAACACCGTTGCCACCTCACACGATAAAATTATGGTTGCAAATGTACGCCTATATGACAACTCAGTATTTGTTCAAATTGAACAACTTATAGCACTGACCTCAGAACACGATAACTTTAAACTCGTAGGCACAATGAAAAAAATTGTGCCCGAATTTACCAGCAAAAACTCAATATACGAGGGCTTAGACAAACCACAGTTTCGCAAATCCTGAGCCGACAAATCCGTTTTGAATGGATGCAAACCGCTCAAAATTGATAGGCTCATTTGCAATTCTTCTTGTTTCAAAAAAATAAAATCGAAAAATAAAGTCTGAAATC
>DYSM01000452.1 GCA_020718265.1 Draconibacterium orientale
AAATAAAACAGGCTTTTTAGACCGGACTCAAGTATCTTTACAAAAATACATTATTTGATTCTCTCAAAAATAAGACAACTGCTTTATTATCATATATTCTCGGTATCAGCCTTGAATTAATTTATCTGTCTTTGGTATAATATGAGAGTAAGCTCCTAAATTTTTCTATGGAATACGGTTTTGTGATAATGCTTGTGAAGCCGACATTTTTTACACGTTCCAGAAATTCATCGCGCCCGTGTGCGGTCATGGCGATTACGGGAATTTCGGTATTTCCCAGCACTTCGCGGATGTATTTTACGGTTTCGATGCCGTTCATTACGGGCATTTCGATGTCGGTAAAAATGACTGCAAACTCCTGTTCTTTCATGGCGTCAATAATTTTTTGACCGTCCGATACGACTTTGCATGGGTAGCCGGCATCCTCAATAATTGATTTTATGAGAAGTTGATTTGAAAAAATATCATCGGCAACTAAAATTGTTTTCTTACTCATTGAAACAATGTATTTTTATGATTTTCGAGCTAAAAATGTTTGAATATGTCCTGCGATTTGATTGAGCGGCAATATTTTGGCATGTTGGTCGTATTTGAGAGCTTCTTTGGGCATCCCGTAAACCACGCACGAGGCTTCGTCTTGCGTAATGGTGTAGCCGCCAAATTCTTTAATCTCGCCAATCCCGCGTGCGCCGTCGTCGCCCATACCTGTGAGTAAAACGGCTACGGCACGATGTCCTGCAGTAATCGCAACGGAACGAAACAAAACATCGACAGACGGGCGATGTCTGTTTACCAGTTGTCCGGCTTTAATTTCAACGGTGAAACCTGTTCCTTTGGCGTGAACAATCATGTGATAATTACCCGGAGCGATGAGTACTTTGCCGCGTTCGACATAGTCGCCGTTTTCGGCTTCCTTAACGCGCATGGGGCAAATTTGATTCAGCCGTTCTGCAAAAGAGAACGTGAATTTTTCCGGCATGTGTTGCACGATAACGATTCCGGGCGAGTCGGCGGGCATTCCCATCAAAAAATCTTTAATAGCTTCGGTTCCTCCGGTGGATGCTCCTACGGCAATGAGCGTTTCGGTTGTCAAATTTACACGGCGTGCAATTTTTTGTATAACGACATCGGCGTTAAATTTAGGCTTGACTATCAAAGGTTTAAAATGTTTTTTCAGCTTTGTAACAGATGCCGCCTTAACTTTATCGCAAATTTGAATGCGCGCTTCTTCGATGTTTTCGGGGTTGTCCATTCGGGGTTTTTCCATGACTTCCACAGCTCCGAGTTCAAGGGCTTTAAAGGAAATTTCTGCGCCTTTGCGCGTAAGGCTTGAGATGATTACGACAGGTATCGGACGTTGTTCCATGATTTTTTTCAGAAACGTGAGTCCGTTCATGCGTGGCATTTCTATGTCCAAGGTAATCACATCGGGCACTTGTTTTTTTATGACTTGGGCAGCTTGGTATGGATCTTCGACTGCACCCATCACGTTGATTTGGCTGTCGGAGTTCAATATTTCTTTGAGTACATTGCGCACCAGCGGCGAGTCATCGACCACCAATACATTTATTATCTCTCTCACGTCGTCTGTTTTTATGATACGTTTCCTGATTCTTTATCTTTACCTACAAATTTCATGCGTACTTCTCCTGTTTCGGAAAAGAACAGTATTTTTCGTCCGAATTTACCGCCGACACTTTTGGCGACAATTGGAATACTTTGTTCGTTCAGCGTTGCGAGAGCAATTTCGATGTTTCGCGCACCAATATTAAATGATGCGTTTTTGAAGTCGAGCACTTCGCCGCCGCCGAAAACTTTAGCTTTCAAATTTCGTTTCAAACTGCCCAAATCGCTAAGGTGGGCAATGAGTTTTTCTATTGCAATGTCGCCGTAGCGGGGCGATGCAAGTCCTTGCCCGTTCCACAAGGGTAACATAAAATGGTTTATTCCGCCAATCATTTTTACCGGGTCCCACAGGCATACAGAAACGCAAGAGCCTAAGATGGTTACAATCTCCGTTGGTTCTTTATCTGCATACAGTGCTGCCGGATATAAAAAGAGTTTTTTCATTTGATACGATTCTACAAAATAGTTTTTTTCTGAAATAT
>DYSM01000070.1 GCA_020718265.1 Draconibacterium orientale
TACCCTGATTTACAAATACTTATACGAACCCTTTTTTTGGTTCGGAATAGCTGTACTAATTACCTTTTTTTTTGAAAAGTTATCAGTTATCAGACGAAAATACTTTGTATTGTTATACTAAACCGCTATCAAAATGAAAAAAAAGACTGACATTTCCATGTCCTATCGGACGATGGAAAGTCTTATTTGACATGCTTTCGTCCGACAGGACAAAGTATCGTCAAAATAACAATCTTGATAGCGGTTTAGTATTCGTATCTGATAACTGTTCATTGTTTACTGAAAACTGTTTACATGCGTGTGTAATCCTTGTCGGTGTCGTCGTAGTCATCGGAATCCAAATTGATGATTACGTTGTGCGAATCTTCTTTTTTGGGTGTGGGTATAAAAAAGTGCGTTGGGTTGTGCTGTTGTTTTGTCGGGCGTTTTTTAACTTTGAAGATCATGTTTTCGTTGAGTTTGAATTGTCCCACAAGTTCTTTCAAAATATCTGCCTGAACAGAAAGTTCTTCGGCGTTGCTTGCAAGTTCTTCCGCTGAGGCGGCGTTCTGTTGCACAATAGTATTGAGTTGATTTACGGCACCTGAAATTTGGTTCGCGCCCGAATTTTGTTCGGCACTTGCGAGGGCAATTTCTTGCACTAAGCTTGTTGTATTTTGGATGTCGGGAACAACTTTTGACAGCAAAATGCTCGAATTTTGGGAAATTTCCACGCTTTTTTTCGACACAGCACTAATTTCTTTGGCTGCAATTTGGCTGTTTTCGGCAAGTTTGCGTACTTCGGAAGCTACGACCGCAAAGCCGCGTCCGTGTTCGCCTGCGCGAGCAGCTTCAATGGCTGCATTGATGGCAAGTAAGTCGGTTTTCTTTGCAATATCGTTAATAATCGCAATTTTTTCGGCAATTTCCTGCATCGCTTTTACTGTTATTTCTACAGCACTGTTTGCTTCGATAATATCTTTGGACGATTTTACAGCCATGTGTTCGGTTTGGCGTGCGTTGTCGGAATTTTGCTCAATATTGGCAGACATTTGTTCGATGGATGCCGTAACTTCTTCAACCGATGCGGCTTGCTCCGATGTGCCTTGTGCCATGAGTTGCGATGCGTTGTTCATTTGCGCGCCTGCGTCGGCAATATTTTCGGCACTTTGCAGAATGTTTGTAACAATTTCGCTCAATCGTTTAACCATTTCTGTGAGTGCAATCATCAATTCGTCGTTTTCGGAGCGTTTCTTGAGCTGAACAGTCAAGTCGCCTTTTGCTACAAGTTTTGCGTTTGCGATTATTTCATTTGTAGAATCTATCAGAGTATTCAAATTGCTTTTTATGCTGTTGAAATCGCCATTGTAATCTTTTGTAATTTTTTCGGGAACTATGCCGAGCGAAATTTTTTCAATATAATCGGCGGCGGCGTTTAGCGGCGTAACAACGGCATCGAGCGTGTCGTTTATACCGTGCAATATCGGGTGGAATTCAAAATGAATGCCTGCCGTATTGCTTCGTTTTTTGAGGTCACCTGCAAGAACGGACGTGAGTAAATCTTTGGTTTTTGTAATGATATTTTGAATGATATTTGTCAAATTTCGAGAAATTAACCAAATTATCAGAACCAACAGTGCAATTGCAAACAAGGCAACAGACATTATAATCTTCTCCAGGTCGTGAATCGGCTCTAAAATTTTTTCCATCGGCACAACAATCCCGACAGACCAATAATTTTCGGAATTTCCTACTTTTATGGGTTTAAAGTAGAATTTAGACATGTTGCCTGTGTTTTGTGCAATTTTTTCTACCTTGAATGGCTTTCCGTTTTTGACGGAATCCAGCATTGCGGCTTGTTTTTCGGGCAAATCGTCGCCGATTGTCGTGCCGATTTTTTCGGTTTTCGGATGTGCCACGCGCATTCCGTTGTTTGAGAGCAAAATAGCATAACCATCGCCGTAAGGTTTTATTTCCGAGAGCATTTTTTGCAATTTGGTTGCAGATATATCTATGCCAACGACACCGATAAATTTACCGTCCTCAATAATCGGCACAGCGTAACTTGTCATAAGAAATTCGTCTTCTTTTTTGCCGGTATAGGAATCAAAATACGGGTCGAAAAATGTTTCTTTCTGTGTGGCTTTGGGGACAAGGTAGTAGTCTCCTTTTCCGGGTATTTCAAAACCGATGTTCGGGTTTAGGGTGATGGTTCCGGTACCGTTGCTCCAAGCCGGAATAAACCTTCCGGTTGTATCGTGTCCTTCTTTGTTTTTGAAACGACTGTCCAAGCCGTCGAATGCGTTTTCTTCCCAAATGCACCACGTACTCAGCAGGTTGGGATTTTCAGCCAAAAGCGTTTTCATTATCTCGTTGGCAAGCGTTCTGCGGTTTTCGGCAGGCACGTTTTTCCGAATTTCTTTGAAAATTGTTGCCATGGTTTGTGCAACCATAGCGTTGTCGTGCAAATAATCAGCAATTTCGGCACTTTGAAATTTTGCTAAATTATCAACAATTTCTTCGCCCGATTTAAGTTGTAAATCCGTTGCACGTGAGTTTATTATCAGCATTAAGCTGCCCAGAATCAGAATAACGGTGCCGAGAACCATCAGCATCACCATTCGTCCGATTTTCATGTTATTAATGAGTTTCATATATTTTATCTTTTTTGTGATTTTTTTTAATTTATTACATTTTCTTAATGTCTCACTATGATAACTTTGCCAAAGTTGTCGAATGTTTACTTCGACGTTAATACTTATTGAGTTGCTCCGTTTCAACCGGAAACTTTGGCTAAGTTTAACAGAGTATTGTGCTGAATATTTTTATTTTGTAAAAAAATCTCAATACACATTACCCATAACTTACTACTCATTTAATTTGAATTGTCCCACAAGTTCTTTCAAAATATCTGCCTGAACAGTAAGTTCTTCGGCGTTGCTTGCAAGCTCTTCGGCAGAGGCGGCGTTCTGTTGCACAATAGTATTGAGTTGATTAATTGCGCTCGAAATTTGTGCGGCTCCGGCGTTTTGCTCGGCACTCGCAAGGGCAATGTCTTGCACCAAACTTGTGGTGCTTTTGATGTCGGGCACGACTTTGGACAGTAGCAAGCCGGAATTTTTGGAAATTTCAACGCTGCGTTTGGATACTGCGCCGATTTCTTTGGCTGCAATTTGGCTGTTTTCGGCAAGTTTGCGTACTTCGGAAGCTACGACCGCAAAGCCGCGTCCGTGTTCGCCTGCGCGAGCAGCTTCAATGGCTGCATTGATGGCAAGTAAGTCGGTTTTCTTTGCAATATCGTTAATAATCGCAATTTTTTCGGCAATTTCCTGCATCGCTTTTACTGTTATTTCTACAGCACTGTTTGCTTCGATAATATCTTTGGACGATTTTACAGCCATGTGTTCGGTTTGGCGTGCGTTGTCGGAATTTTGCTCAATATTGGCAGACATTTGTTCGATGGATGCCGTAACTTCTTCAACCGATGCGGCTTGCTCCGATGTGCCTTGTGCCATGAGTTGCGATGCGTTGTTCATTTGCGCGCCTGCGTCGGCAATATTTTCGGCACTTTGCAGAATGTTTGTAACAATTTCGCTCAATCGTTTAACCATTTCTGTGAGTGCAATCATCAATTCGTCGTTTTCGGAGCGTTTCTTGAGCTGAACAGTCAAGTCGCCTTTTGCTACAAGTTTTGCGTTTGCGATTATTTCATTTGTAGAATCTATCAGAGTATTCAAATTGTTTTTTATGCTGTTGAAATCGCCTTTGTAATCTTTTGTAATTTTTTCGGGAACTATGCCTTTTGAAATATTATCGACATATTCGGCGGCAACATTCAGCGGCTTAATTACGGCATCAAGTGTGTCGTTTATGCCGTGCAATATCGGGTGAAATTCCGAGTGAATGCCGTTCGTCTCACTGCGTTTGCTCAAATTTCCGTCATTGACAGACGCGAGAAGTTCTTTTGTTTTTACAATTATTTTGCGAATGGTGCGAGATAGTTTTCGCCCGATTAAAGTCATTACAACGATGTAAGAAACAATGGATAATGCAATCAGTAACATCAAGAATTTCTCTGTTTCGTGCATTTCGGCAAGAATTTCGTCTTCTGTTACCACAATGCCCACAGACCAATAGTCCTGCGATTTTCCGATTGTTATGGGAACAAATAAGATTCTTGACTCAATCTTTGTCGCTAACGATGTAATAGTGGTTTTGTAAAATTTACCGGTTTTTATTTTTTCGGAAATTGTGTGCTCTTTTTCAACTTCGGGTGCAATATTCGTATATTGTTCGCCCTGTAGTTCTGTTTTTGGGTGTGCAACGAATGCGGTATTATTTGAGAAAATTGTAACATAACCCGTAAGGTATGGTTTTAACGTGTTTGTAAGTTTTTGAAGGTCAGTCAAAATGATGTCCACCGTTGTAATGCCCACAAATTTATCGCCGTGTATAATCGGTACAGATAAAGTTGTCATAAAATATTCTTTGCCGCCGGCGGGGTATTTGTAAGGATTTATGACGGTTTCACGCAGATTTTTTTTTGGCAAAAGGTACCAATCTCCCGCACCGGGTGTTTCGTAATCGACTAAGGCTTCGTGCTTTATTTCGGTTCCGTCTTTGAAAAAATACGGGATAAAGCGTCCGGTGGAGTCATGCCCGGCGGTGTTTTTAAAACTTGCATCCAATCCGTCCAAGGCGTTTGGTTCCCAGCAAGTGCATACCCCAAAGAAATTTGGATTTTGGCTGAGAACTTTTTTTAACACATCTTCGGCATACGCGCGTCTGTCTTTTGGTGCAATACTTTGCATGTTCCCAAACGCATTAGCCATACCGCGCGCGGCATTCATGGCTATTTCCATTTCTGCATCTACTTGGTTGGCATACCGATAGCCCAGATTTTCGATATTTTGTTCGGCGGCGTTGAGTTGCATCCGCGTTACATTTTTATTTACCGAAAAAAGAATAATCAGTAACATACCTATCGATATAGCTACAACTAAAAGTGTGATTTGTGTGCCAATTTTCATATTGTCGAAAAATTTCATACTCAATAATTTAGATATTTTTAAAAAGACTATTTTTTTATGCCGGATTCGGTAATAATCGTAATTTCATCGACCGAAAAAATCTTAGGCGTGTTCAGTAATACTACAAATTCGTTGTTGCGGCGAACCAAACCTTCGATAAACTCTGTATTATATTTTGTGCCGATTGCGGGCAAGTCAGCGATTTCGGCAAAATTAAATTCCGCAACATCGTTTACCGCATCTGCAATTGCGCCGAGTGTGATGCGTTTTTTGTCGTATTGAAATTCCAAAACCACAATCACGTTGTCGCTCGTGAGCGGTGTGAGCGGCATGTTAAATTTCGTGCGCATGTCTATCACGGTCAGAATATCGCCCCTGAAATTGGTGATACCTTTTATATAAGGTGCGGTGTTCGGCACGGCCGTAATTTCCGAAGGCTCAATCGCTTCAATAACATGCTCCACGCGGATGCCGAATAATTCGTCGGCTAAACTTACAATGAGATAGGTAATATTTTGCATAACAATCAGTTATCAGTAAACAGTAATCAGTTATCAGTTATCAGTTATCAGTTATCAGTTATCAGTTATCAGTAAACAGTTATCAGTCTATTGTCAATAGTCATCAACACATCATCACATCAACACATCAACACATCAACAAATCATCTTCACATCAATAAATTTTGCGATTTTATGAGTTTGTTGGTGTCAATCATCAGGGCGAGTTTGCCGTTTCCGAGAATGCTTGCGCCGGCAAAATGTTGCTTGTCGCGCAGCATTTCGCCCAGCGGACGCAGCACAGCTTGGTGGTCGCCGATGATGCGGTCGGTTATGAGCCCGAAGTGTTTGTTTTTGTAACTGACGGTAACAATTTGCAAAAATTCGGGGTCGGGTTCGGTATTTCCGAAGGTTTCTTTCAAATTTAAGAGCGGCAGCAGTGTGCCGTTGTCGTAATAAATGCTGTTTTTCAGCGATTTATATTCGGTTGTCGAAAGTTCATCCACTTTTGCGATGCCGGATTTGGGTATCAAATAATCGTTGCTGCCCACTTTTACTTGCAACGTGTCCACAATTGACAAGGTCAGCGGAAGTTTCAGTGTGATGTATGTTCCGAGATTTTGTTCCGAATTTACTTCGATTTCGCCGCGCAAATCGGCAATTTTTGTGCGCACCACGTCCATGCCTACGCCTCGCCCGGATAGGTCAGACACTTGTTCGGCGGTGGAAAATCCGGGTGCAAAAATCAGATTCAAAATATCGTGTTTTGTGAGCGTTTGGTCGGCGGAAATTAAGCCTTTTTCGAGGGCTTTCAGTCGAATTTTTTCTGCATCAATCCCTCGTCCGTCGTCGTGAATTTGAATAATTACGGTGTCGCCGGAGTAGGAGGCAAGCAGTTTGATGCGTCCGGTTTCGCTTTTGCCTTTGGGCGTGCGTTCGTAGGGCAGCTCAATGCCGTGGTCAATGCTGTTGCGCAGAATGTGCATGAGCGGTTCGGAGAGGTTGTCGATGATGGTTTTATCGAGTTCCGTGTCCGCGCCGTCGGTTTCAAATATGATGCGTTTTTGTTGTTGCTTTGAAAGACGTTTGACCATGACTTCCAATTTCGGTAAAATATTGCGCAACGGTACTAAGCGCATGGACAGTGCGTTGTCTTGAATTTTTCGGGTGATGCGTTCAAATTTTTCGGCAATATCTTTAATTTTTGATATATCTTTGTGTTCTGCGATAATGTTCACGGTTTCTTTAAGCGTTACAAGTTCGCTCACGAAATTCATCAATTCGTCCAGCCGGCGTGCGTTTACGAAGATTTGCGAGCTGTTGCCCGTTGTCATAAATAATGTAGAATCTTTGACTTGACTGACCGGCGTTACTTCAACCTTTTTTTCGGAAATATGTTTCAGCTTTTCTTCGGAAATTGGATGTGAATCTACAGTTTGTTGTAAGATGAGGCTCAGAAAATCGGTATCGGCGAGGCAATCGAAATCTGCAATTTTGTGTATGAATAATTCGTCATCATCAAAGAAAAAACCTTCGGAGAGTGAGTCTGCCGATGTTGCTGTGGTGTAAATTTCCCAAAACATATAGAATTTCTCGCTCATCAAATCCGCAGCTGTGGAATGTTCAATGAGTTGCGTGTTCGGATTGCAGGCTTGCATGACTTCCAAGAATGCAAATAAATCGATGCCGCGTGTGTCAAAATCTGCATTGGGCTTAAAAATGAGTTGCCAAGTTTGGGTGTTTTTAATCTGAGTTGTAACTTTTTTATATTCAGCTTTTTTCGATATTTTCTCAACAATTTGGGAATCTAATTCTGCGGTTTCGTTTTCCGAAGCCGCAAAAAGTTTACGGACATAATCGGAAAAATCGAAGCAAAGTTGAGTAAACTCGGCACCCGGTTTTTGTTTTTTTTGTTTAATATCGGACACAAAATTTTCCAAACTGTGCGCCGCATCCGCCATGGTATTGAAGCCGAACATAGACGCCGAACCCTTTATGGAATGCAGCGTTCGGAACATGGCGTCGAGTGTTTCGGCATCTTCGGGGTTTTCGTCGAACAGAATCAGCCGTTGCTCAAAAAGGTCGATGAGCTGTTCTGTTTCGGCAACAAATGATTCTTTTACGTTATCCATGTCGCTATTTTTTGGCAAGAGAATTGATGATACTCAGAAATTTTTCGAGATTGAACGGTTTTTTTATCCAACCTGTCGCGCCGGCAGCTCGGGCATCATCGCGCTTCACAGGGTCTGTGTCCGAACTGAGTATAAGAATGACGGAATTGGCATGTGCCTGTATGTTTTTAATGTCGCGTATGAGGTCTGCCCCGTTTTTGCCGGGCATGTTGTAATCCACAACCATAATGTCGATTTTTTGTTCTCGATATGCAATTTTCAAGGCTTCGTCCGGCGATGTAGCCGTAAGCACTTTGAAATTGCGAGTCGTTGAAAGTGCCGATGAAATAACAATAGTGTTGGTTTCAAAATCGTCCACAATTAGTATCGTTTTTAGTGCCGATACTGCCGCATTCGCCGCATTTTTTGGCGCAATTTTTTCCGAATAGAAATATTCGGCTCTCGGATTTGCCAAAATTTGTTTGATAATTTCGTAATTGTTGCTCAATTTCAACAAGTAACCGCGCGAGCCGGCTTCAATAAGTTCGTCCACATACTCTTTGTTGGCATACATAGACAGTCCGATTATTGTAATGTTTGGTTTGAGTTTCAATGCTTCACGCGTGGCAACAATCCCGTTCATTTCCGGCATTTCAATGTCCATGAAGGTGATGTCGGGCGTTAAGGTTTTGAGCAATTGCAGATATTGCACGCCGTTTTCAGCTTCGCCGATTATTTCACACTCGCCAATCATTGACAAGGTATTTTTTAATGTATTTCGGAAGGTGGCTTTGTCGTCCACGATTATGATTTTCGGCTTTGCCATATTTGCATAATTTATGTTAATCCAAATAGTAATTATTACATATTTGTTGTATAAAAACCTGATTTACAGTTTTCTATATTCTGTTGTCTGTATTCTGATGTCTTAAATCTATTTAACAATTTAATAACAAACATTATGCCTAAAAAAAATGACCTGCCACGTATTTTATTTATTCGTAAAACTGCTTTGTTTTAGAATCTTTTTTGTAATTTTGAGGCTCGGGCAATTCTGTTTAACTTGTCCGAAAAAAAAGATTGCATGGATAACGAACGCCGAATTGTGCTGTTTTCCGAAGGTCGGATGTCCGGATTTTTGCCGGATGACTTCGGAGAATGCGTTTGTAAACAAGTATGCGCCTTGGAAGAATTAGAGCAGAGTTTACACACCGAATGCGAAATCCTGTTACTTGCGGCAGAGGGTTTGCAGTTTTGTAAAACGGTTTTTGAGTTATTTTCAGATGTTTTTGCTGAAAAGAAAATTCCTGTTATCTTGTTGGTTGAAGCGTCTGCCGAACTCGATTTCATTGATGCTTGCCTGCTATTAGGCGCAGCCGATGTGTTGAGAACTCCGTGGGATTCGTCCGACAATGTGTTCCGAATAAATTTACATCTCCGATTTCTTAAAAAATACCATACAATCGAATTTCAACGCGTAAAACCGGATACCGAAACCCTTTTTGACCGCCTCCAAGAATCTGAAATTCGTTATCAAAGAATTTTTACAAATGCGCCCGTCCCGATGCTTATTCATGCTGACGGCGAAATTTTGAACGTCAATAAAGCAGGATTGGATTTTATGTGTGCCGATTCAATCGCGCAACTTATCGGGAAATCAGTCCTTAGTTTCATCCCAAAACAGATTGACCGTGAGATAGTTGCAAAACGTATAGGTCTGCTTTTGCAGGAAATTCCGCTTGATACTGCCGAAATTGAAATTTTGACTCTCGACGGACAAAAGAAAACGGTTGAAATTAACGGAGGTCTCTTAGATGCAAGCAATAATACCTTACTCACAACCTTGATTGATATTACGCAAGTGGTTGAATATGAGTCTAAAATGATAGATTTGTTGGAGGAGACGCTTCATTCAAAGAAAATGCTTTATCACATTATTGATGCCGTTCCGGACTGTATTTTTGCAAAAGATTCCGAAGGAAAATATTTGTTCGGAAATCATGCATACTCACGCTATCTGGGCATTTCGCTCCGCGAACTGAAAGGAAAAACGGATGCCGAACTTCGAGAAAAAAACAAGAACGAATCCAAGAACAACGTTCAAATTTTGGAGCTGCAACGTCATACCGATACACTTTTGACTTCAACCTGCGAATTTTTCGATGCCCAAATTCCGATTACGGATTGCAACGGTAATTTACATTATTTCGATACTTATGTCAGTTGTTTAACGAGCGGCGAGACGAACGATGAAATTTTTGGACGACTTTTTTATGCGCACGATGTCACGCACGAAGTTGAAACACAAAATAAGCTCGAACTGCGAAACGAAAACCTTGAACAGCAGGTGCTCGACAAAGCGATGCAACTCGAGCACAGCAGAACAAATTTCAAACAACTTTTTGAACGCACGCACGATTCTATTGTTATCACCGATTCGTTGGGCAATGTTGTAGAAGTAAATCGTAAGTTTAGAAGCATGCTCGGCTATGAAAATGAAGAACTTGTGGGTATGAATATCGACAAATTTATGTCCGATAAATATCCGATAGACCAAAAAAAACTGATTTCGGACATTTATCGCAACGGTTATTCGATTTTTGAATCCGAAAATGTTACAAAAACCGGCGAACGCATTCCGGTTGAAATCAACAGCACGTTGCTGAATCGGTTCGGACAAGTGATGATTCTGTCTGTCGGGCGCGATATTATGGAGCGTAAAGAAACGCAAAAACGCATTTTAAAAGCAATTTTGAATACCGAAGAGGCTGAGCGTAATCGCGTTGCAAAAGAAGTGCACGACGGATTGGGCGCGTTGCTCTCGAGTGCCAAAATGTATATAGATGTCATACTTTCGTCCGAAATGCCGCCGGAAGACTATCCGCCGATTCTTGAAAAAGCAAAAGCCGTGTTAGACGAAACTGCGTTATGTACACGTGAAATTGCAAACAATATTTTGCCTCATGCCCTCTCCAATTTGGGTTTGGCTGTTGCAGTGCAATCGTTGTGCGAACGCTTGAATGAAACCGGAAAAATCAATCTCTTATTCAACTTTAAAAATTACATTATTCAAGCAAACCGCGATTTGGAACTGAATTTATACCGAATTATTTCCGAATTACTCAACAATACCATCAAACATGCGCAGGCGAAGAACGTTGATATTGAGTTACTCAGCGACGGAAATTCCTTAGTTTTAAACTATTCTGACGACGGAAAAGGATTTAATTTGCAGGAAAAACTTTCGCACGATAATAAAGGTAACGGTATTCGAAATATTATAAACAGAACCGAAAGTATTTTTGGAACCTACACGTTTCACTCTGAGCCGGGCAAAGGCATGAGCGTGAAACTTATTGTTGATTCCATTGATTTAGGCTAAAATTTTCTGTTCGGATTCAGTTTTTGAAGCATAAACACACCTTTATATATAGTGCCAACTTTTTGCCATGCTTCTTTTTTTCCTAAAATATTGAAATTCTGTGATTTGAACAAGTTTAAACTTGCCAAATTATCTTCCGAAATATCGCAATAAAGCTGCACAAGTCCGAGATGATTGAAGGCGTAATCGGTCATAATTTCCAGAGCCTCAGCCGCATAGCCTTTTCCGCGCTCTGCTTTTTCATTAATCGCAATGCCGACACCTGCGCGCGAATGGAACGCATCGAAATCGTATAAATCAATCATTCCCAGCGGTTTATTATCTTCGATTCGTACAATCATTAAGCGCAATTGTTTGGTTTCGTAAATATCTGCCTGTGAGGTTTCCAAATATTGTTTCAGCACATAGCGCGATAAAGGCGCAACCGTATTGCTGACTTGCCAAATATCCGTATCATTCTCCCAGCGATACATCACATCAAGGTCTTCAGGCTCCGGCGCACGAAGTTCGAGATACTTTTTTCTCAAATTCATTAGTCAAATTCATTATAGAGTTCAGTATAAAAAGTCATAAAGTTGAAAGTTTGTAAAGTTAAATTACTGATAATAAGCAATTTACTTAAATTATAAAATATTTTCAAAAGCACTGATAATCAAGCATATAGATTGTTTAGCTAAAATAAAACAGACTTTTTAGACCGGACTCATTATA
>DYSM01000453.1 GCA_020718265.1 Draconibacterium orientale
ACCGCTTGTGAATTGTCGGTAATTTTATGTTTTGTCGGAAGGATTTCTAAATGGTCTATCGTAATATCAAAAAAATCTTCGAGAAAGCGTTTGGCAATCCGCGTATCCGAAAATACTTTCTTAAAATATCTGTCGTAATTTAAGGGGGCTAAATACATTGTCTGATTTTTTAAATATGTTTTTATTTAGCAAAGATAATCAAATTTCTTGAAATTTCGAACTATCAAATTTTGAAAATAACTTTTTGCAAAACACGTTGAACAACGAAGCTCACACTAATTTTTAATTGTGAAAATCGTTCGGTTATCGAGTTTTGTTGTCATAGGGTATTCAAGATTCAGCCCGGCGGAGGTGTGAAATCTCAATTCGCCGTCAATTATCACACATTCAACACCTTTGAGCTGATTGATGAGTGCAAGTCCGTTTGAGATTCCCATAACGAACACGGAGGTCGCGAGGGCATCGGCAAGTTCGGCATCCGGACAAACGATAGTAACACTACGCAGCTTGTTTTCTACAGGTAAAGCAGTTACCGGGTTGATAATGTGTGCATAACGAATACCGTTAAACATTGTAAAATGTTCATAGTTGCCCGAAGTTACGACTGCCCCCGAAGGCGTATTGAACCAAGCACGCGCTTTTTCGGGGTTTAGCGGGTCGGCAATTCCGATTGACCAGTAAGGTTTCCCGTAGGGTTTACCCCAAGCTGTGAGGTCTCCGCCCGCAATGACAATTCCGTTTTGTATTCCCAATTGTTGCATAACAATTTTGCAACGATTTGCAGCATAGCCTTTTCCGATAGCTACGAAACCGATTGCCATACCTTTTTCTTTCAAAAAAACGGTTTTATCAGCTTCGTTTAGTTCGATATTTTTGTAATTAATCAATTTTTTCAGCGAATCGGTAACGTGTGCCTCCGGAAACTCGGTCATTGAGCCGTCGAATTTCCAAACGTTGCGTGCAGCCGCCCACGAAATGTCAAAAGCTCCGTCTGTCAGTTCCGAAACCTTTTTTGAGCGTGCAATAATCCCGAACAATTCATCCGAAACTTTTATGGGTTTGATACCTGCATTTCGATTGATTTCAGACACCGCACTTTCGGGAATCCATTCGGACAGGAATGCTTCAATGCGCTGTGTTTCAGCAATTGCGGCAGTGATTCCGGCTTCGACTAAACTGTCTGTTTCGGCATAAGGCGTAATTTCAAATCGTGAGTCCATAAGCAACAGAACCTCAGTTCGATGCTTCATTTGTGCCGAAATCGAAAGCGGAAAGGCAAGCAATATAAGAAAGAGTGTTTTCAAAGTTATCGTATTGATTTATAGAACTTTCCCTTGTAAACCACTGCCACGTTTTCGAGCCGATAGACGTAGATTTTTGCTTTGTCTGCATCTTTTGCCACCCATTGGAAGGTTCGCAATTCGCCGTTGTCTATAAAGTATTGAGTTTCAAATACTTTACGACCGTTTATCTCGTAAATTTGCAACAAGGCATTGTCGGCAGGCACAGTCGGCACACGAAACATGGTTAATCGTGCATTGCTGTTGTTAATAACCACAGCCTCAAGCGTTTCAATAGACTCAACAGCAATGTTATCAGGTGTATAGACAATGGAAACGCTTTTAAAGTTTGTTTGGTTTGCAAAGTTTGTGTTTACGCGCAGTGCCTTTGGTAAACGTATAACTTGTAAACGGACCCTGAGCTTCATCTTCCGTAAATTCCACCCAAAATTGATAATCGCCGTCCGGCAGAACGTTTCCGGTGTTATCCGTGCAATTCCATACAATAGTGTGGGTTTGATGGCTTGTGAGTGTCGCGCCGGTTTGAGCGTTTGTTGTGTTCAATGCCGAGGATTGTTTCCATTTGATAAGATACTGAATACGTTGAACAGCACGTACTTTCATGCTCCGAATAAATGTTCCGGACGAGTTTTTTATCCAAATCGCCAACACATGTTTGGGTTTGTGTTCGCCGTTTGCGGTTACGGTTGTAACTTTAAAGGTTACCGTTCCGGGCGTGTTTGTTGCCGATATCCTTGATGTTGAAATCAGTAATGAGTCCGGTCTAAAAAGCCTGTTTTATTTTAGCTAAACAATCTATATG
>DYSM01000071.1 GCA_020718265.1 Draconibacterium orientale
CGTTTCAAAAATACATATCGCCCGAACGCATAAAAAATACAGTGCGTTAAATTTTTTCAATCCGTTCCCGGTTTCATACACAAAACATAACAGCGGTACATTCAAAATAGCCTGATTTTCAGCTTACAAAATCGGTTTTACCAACAAGCGAGGTTCGGTCATTTCGGCAATGGCGTAGCGAATACCTTCGCGCCCGAAGCCCGAATTTTTCACGCCGCCGTACGGCATGTGGTCCACACGAAACGAAGGCACATCGTTCACAATTACACCGCCGACATGCAAATTTTCAAATGCAAAGTTAATTTCACGCTGACTGTCGGTAAAAATTCCGGCTTGCAGTCCGTATTGCGAATTGTTAATTTTTGCAACCGCATCTTCCACAGAATCACACGGTTCTACTGAAACCACCGGACCGAAAATTTCCAATGCGCACACGTTCATCTGCGGTTTGGTATTTGTCAAAACAGTAGGCTCAAAATAATTCCCCTGACGTTTACCTCCGTGCAGTATTTTTGCGCCGTCGGCAACTGCATCGTTCACCCAAGCCTCCACGCGCAGGGCATTTTCTTCGTCAATCATAACCGAAATGTCAGTATCAGACGCAAGCGGGTCGCCTACTTTTAGTTTTGACGTTTTTTCGGCAAATTTTTCAGTAAATTTTTGGAAGATATTTTTGTGGACATAAATGCGTTGTACATGTATGCAAACTTGTCCTGAAAATGCAAAACTCCCTGACACACATTTAGTTACAGAATCTTCTAAGTCAGCCGATTCGGACACAATCACGCCGGCATTTCCGCCGAGTTCAAGTGTGATTTTTTTTGAGCCGGCTTGTGCTTTCATCGCCCAACCCACTTCGGGCGAACCCGTGAATGTCAGCATTTTAAAGCGCGAATCGGTAACAAATCGGTTGCCGACCGTTCGGTCTGTCGGAATAATTGACAACGCGCCGGCGGGCAAATCGGTTTCGGAAATGATTTTTGCAAATTCCAATACGGACAAAGGCGTAGTACGCGCGGGTTTCAGCACAATCGGGCAGCCTGCGGCGATGGCGGGTGCAATTTTGTGCATCGCCAAATTCATCGGAAAATTAAACGGCGCAATTGCCGCAATCGTCCCGACCGGAAAATGCTTAATTAGCCCTTCCCTATTCGTTCCGGCAGGCGTCCAATCCAAAGAAATGTATTCTTTTGGCAAACGCTTCGATTCCTCTGCCGCAACCAGCAAAGTCTGCGACGAGCGGTCAATTTCGCCCAAGGCGTAGCGCATCGGTTTGCCCGATTCGGACGCAAGCACTGTTGCAAGACGTTCTCTGTCAGCACGTAAGCGGTCGGCACAGTAGCACAAGATTTCGAAACGTTTGTAAGACGGCAATTTAGCCATAGCTGCTTCCGCTGCCACAGCCGCATCTACAGCCGCATCAAATTCCTGATTTCCTGCAAGATACGTTAGCGCAACAAGTTCTTTGCTGTACGGATTTCTGACCTCTAAAATCTGATTAGTCGTCTGAAATTTTCCGTTAAAATAAATTGGATAGGTTTGCATGATTACAATTTGAGAATTTGAAAATGAGTTTTATACTATTCCGAGAACTTTACTTTATCTTGGTTATTTTTCCGATTCAAAACAAAAAAACTGCACAAACCTAAATTTATGCAGTTTTTTTTTAATTCTGATATCCGATTACTGAAATCTGATGCCTAAAGAACTATTTTGCAATGCGTTCAAGCCATTTTATCATGAACAGCATAGTTGCCATAGATAACATACTAACAACAACGAATGTGCCCCAAGTTGCCCACAGCGGAATACTTTTATACATGATTGCACCGATAAAAAGCAATTGGTTACCGACAGCAGTTGCGCCAAGCCATCCGCCTTGCATAATACCTTGATATTGAGGAGGTGCTACTTTTGAAACGAACGAAATTCCGAGCGGACTGATAAATAATTCAGCTACCGTGAGAATAAAATATGTGCCGAGCAACAGGAACGGCGTTACTTTTTCAGCGTTTTCGAGTGCGGTTCCGCCGGCTTCGGGGTTGATACTTTGGAACAAGGGCAAGCCTAACGAACCTAAGGACATGAGCACATAAGCCGATGCCGCAATTGCCATACCGATTGCAATTTTCTTGGGTGTTGACGGTTCTTTACCTTTGCTGCGCAAACGTGCAAACATCCAAATTACCAAAGGTGTCAGGAATACAACAAAGAACGGATTCATGGATTGGAAAATTTCGGCTGAAAACTTCCAATCTCCGACTTGTAACAAGGTATAATTTTTAGCGAAGAACGTGAGTGTCAAGCCGTTTTGGTGGAACGAAAACCAGAAGAAAATTACGATACCGTAAACAGCAAACAGTGCATACAAGCGTTGTTTTACTTCTTTTACGTCCATCATTGCTTCTTTTGAAACCGATGCCGGTTCGCCTTTTTTGGTGCCTTTTGGGTTTGGGAAGTTCTTTTTGTTCATCATATAAACGACAAAAGAAATACCCATTGCTATAATAGCAACTGCAAATGCGTAATGGAAACCTGTTGTAAATGCGTTCAAATACTCACTTGCAAATGTTGATAAATCAGCAACGGGCGTGCCGCTCACTTCATTTGCTAATTTTTGGAAAGCATCTGTATTTTTTTCGGTGATACTGCCGTTCAGCATCGAGTGGCAATACGAAGGCAATTCGGCATTGTATTCAAAACCTTTTGTGCCTAACCACCAGTTTCTTACGCCGATAGCTGCTAACGGAGCGAAGATTGCCCCGATATTTATGAACATGTAAAAAAGTGAAAATCCGGAGTCTCGTTTATCTCTATATTTGTCATTATCATACATTTGACCGACAAGGGCTTGTAAATTTCCTTTAAACAAACCGTTACCAAACGCAATGACAAATAAACCTATCAAAGTAGCAACAAGATACATGGTTTTTGTACCTTCCGGAGCGGGAGTAGGTGTAGGGATTGCCATAAGCACATAGCCGACTGCCATAATAATTAATCCGACCATAATTGTACCTTTGTAATTTCGGGTACGGTCGGCGATAATTCCCCCCACAAGTGCCAAAATGTAGATTGAGGCGTAAAACACTGAGTAGATGATACCGGTGTTGGTTTCATCCAAGCCAAATTTTGACTGTATGAAAAGCGTTAAGATAGCCATCATGGTGTAAAACCCGAATCGCTCGCCCATGTTGGCTAATGCGGAGGCTATCAGTCCCTTAGGATGTCCTTTAAACATGTTTCAAATTTATTTTGGTTTATACTAATTTCAAAATCACACAAAAATAGAAAACTTTTACTAAAAATAGAATTTTTTTGCCGTAAAAACTGCTTTTTTGTAGAAATATCCAATGTTATCAAAAATTTTTGAAAATAATATTGATATTTAGTCGCTGTAAGAAAACTCATAACTTGTTCAAATTTACAGGATATAGCGAAATTTCGTTCTGAATGTTTTTAGAAATTCTGTTGAAATTCAATCGAAATTTGATTGAAACTTTAAAAAAACAATGAATGACTACTTTATGACCATTGAATGACAAAACATTCGATTGAAAAAAATGACTACAACCTACAAAATATCAGATATTTACACATTTTCTTACAAATTCTGAATAAGTGGTGTTCCTGTCATATCATTCGGAATTTCGACACCCATAATTTTGAGCAATGTCGGTGCGACATCGGCGAGGATTCCGTTGTTAATTTTAGTGTACGATTTGTCCACCAAAATACACGGAACAGGGTTCGTGGTGTGCGCCGTATTGATGCTACCATCTTCATTCAGAGCGAAATCCGCATTTCCGTGGTCGGCAATGATCATGACTGAATAGCCGTTTGCTTTTGCGGTTTCCACAACACGATTTACGTTTTCGTCCACCGCTTTTACGGCTTTCAAAATTGCTTGGTATTCTCCCGTATGTCCGACCATGTCGCCGTTTGCAAAGTTCAGAGCCACAAAATCGTGGGTTTGATTTTTAAGTTCCGCAACCAAAGCATCGGCAACTTGATACGCGCTCATTTCGGGCTGTAAATCGTACGTGGCAACTTTGGGAGAATTAATGAGAATGCGCGTTTCGCCTTCAAATTCTTTTTCGCGACCGCCCGAAAAGAAAAATGTAACATGAGCATATTTTTCTGTTTCAGCAATACGAAGTTGTTTAAGTCCGTGTTTTTCAAGAACTTCACCCATTGTATTATCCAAATTATCTTTTCCGTAAATCGTTTTTACGCCTTTGAAATTTTTGTCGTAAACCGTCATTGTAACGTAATGCAAAGGCACGGTTTTCATCCCAAATTCGGGCATATCCTGTTGCGTGAGCACGGTTGTGATTTGGCGCAGGCGGTCGGTTCGGAAATTGAAACACAAAACCACATCGCCTTCTTGGATGGTTGCCACAGGTTTACCGTTTTCGGTCATCAGCAGCGGTTTGATAAATTCGTCGGTAACACCTTCATTGTAAGAACTTTGCATTGTAGAAACAAGTTCGGTACACGCTTCGCCGACGGCATTTATCATAAGGTCGTAACCAAGTTTTACGCGTTCCCAACGTTTGTCGCGGTCCATGGTGTAGTAACGTCCGACGAGTGTTGCAATTTTTCCGTTGGAGTGTTTCAAATGTTCAATGAGTTTTTCAACGTAACCGATTCCGCTTTTCGGGTCCACATCGCGTCCGTCCGTAATTGCGTGTATGAATGTGCGATTTGGTGCGTATTGCGCCGAAATATCGCACAATTTATGTAAATGGTCTTGATGCGAATGTACGCCGCCGTCGGACAGCAAACCGAGCAAATGCACGGCTTTGTTGTTGTCGCGGGCATATTCAAACGCAGCTTTCAGCGCGGGCATTTCGGCGATGGAATTGTCGGCAACGGCGCGATTTATTTTTACAAAATCCTGATACATCACGCGACCTGCGCCGATGTTGAGGTGTCCGACTTCGGAATTTCCCATTTGTCCGTCGGGCAAGCCAACGTTTTCGCCCGAAGTAAGCAATTTAGAATGCGGATATTCGGCAAGTAAACTGTCGATATACGGCGTTTCACCGTTGTAAATGGCATCGGCTTTGGATTTATCGCCGATTCCCCATCCGTCGAGAATGATTAAAAGTGCTTTTTTATGTGACATAATTTTATGTATTTACGATTTTTGGGCAAAGATACTAAGTTGTTCGGAAATGTGTTGAATCGGCTCAATTTCTTTTTGTTTAGGTTGATAATTCAAAATTAATGCTTCAATCATCGGATTTCGATTAACTTCCTTAGCTCCAATATGATAGAAATGCTCCTTGTTGAGTTTAACACAATCTTTCCAAACAGTTTCAAGATATTCATTTTTGCGATATTGATTATTATCCCACGTTGAAAGCATGAATTTTGCACCTGATTTTATCAATATTTCGTGTAACAAAAGTTCGTCTTTTTCGTCCCAACTGTCGTAATAATCCACGTGTCGTCCGATGTACGGCGGGTCGCAGTAAATAAAATCATCGTTGGTTGCTTCTTTGAGGGTGTTTTCAAACGATTGACATTTAAATTCCCAATTATTTTGCGAAAATGCAACTTCTAAATATTTAACCTGATTCACAATTTTTGTGATGTACGCCTGCGCAAAACGCTCAGGTTTATGACCATACGGAACATTAAAATTCAAATTTTTGTTGAACCGAATCATTCCGTTGAAGCACGAACGATTAAGAAACAAAAAATCGAGCGGATTTTTTTCAGAATTAAAGCGTTCTCTGACAAAGTTGTAATGTTCTTGTCCTTTTTCAGCAAGAATTGCACCTTCGGATATTAAAAAACGCTTTATGATTTTTGAATCTAATATTTTGTTTTTCAATTGATTATATAAATTAATCGCGTGTGGATTAATGTCTGCAAACAATGCATTCTTTGGCGCGAGATTGAAACCTACAACGCCCGAACCCAAAAAAGGTTCGACCCAACGAGAATGTTCAGAAAGCTCAATATTTTCAGCAATCCAAGACACCAATTTTGTTTTGATGCCTTGAATTTTCACCGGCGGAACGTGGATTTTATTCAAGGTCATCAATTTCGATTTTAAGTCTATATTTTTATTTTCGTTCAAATTTCTTGTTGATTCCGCAAAACTACAAAATTTCAACTTAAACAGAATAAATTATCACACAAAAGTATTTCCGTCTAAAAGAATATTGTATTTTTGCACAAAATATGCTAAAACACCATTGGATTTTAGCATAAAAGATGTCGAAACACCATTGGATTTTAGCATGTTTAGAGAAATTGAATCAACACTGGCAGATTGGAAAACGCGATTGAATCGCAAACCAATGATTATACGCGGCGCGAGGCAAGTGGGCAAAACCTTTGTCGTAGAACAATTTGCGAAAAATCACTTCTCCAATTTTATAAAACTGAATTTGGAAGAAAAGCCGGAATTGCGAAAACTATTTGACAAACACGATTCAAAACTGATTTTAAATGAAATTTCCGTCATTTTTAATACCGATGTTGTTGCCGGAACCACCTTACTCTTTATTGATGAAATTCAATTTTATCCGGCGGCAATTCAAACTTTACGCTATTTTTACGAACAAATACCTGATTTACACATTATTGCGGCAGGTTCGTTACTTGATTTTACGTTGAGCGAAATGCAATATTCCATGCCGGTCGGGCGGGTGGAATTTGTTTACCTTTATCCTCTGAATTTTAATGAGTTCCTTTGTGCGGTCGGACAAAAACGCCTTTCCGAATACCTTAAAAGCTACGATTTTGAAACCGAATTTAGTCCGGTTTTACATGCTAAAATTCTGGAATCATTGCGATTATATTTTTTTATCGGCGGAATGCCGGAAGTTGTGAAAGCATACGTGGAAACAGGGAAACTTACTGAAACAGAGCGTATTCAAAACAATATTACAACCTCACTTATTTATGATTTTGCAAAATACGGTTCGCGCAAACAGCAGGAATACATGGCTGCGGTTTTGCAATATTCCGCACAAAATATCGGACGAAAAGTTAAATATGCCTCGGTAAATAAGGAGATTCGTTCGACCTATTTGAAAGACGCATTTTTACGCTTGGAGCAAAGCCGAGTGCTGCATTTGGCGAGCCATACGAATGCTTCTAACGTTCCGCTGACACAATTTGTGAGTTCGGATACGTTCAAACCCATATTTTTGGATATTGGCTTGGCAAATCACTTCAATAGAATACAACTCATTGATATTGATAAACTTACAACACAAAACGAAGGAATGTTAGCCGAGCAATTTATCGGTCAGGAGATTATTGCGGCAGAAAAAACGTATCTCGACTCCAAGCTGTTTTACTGGATGCGCGAAGAAAAAAATTCCAATGCCGAAATTGATTATATCATTCAAATAAACAATGTGTTATATCCGATAGAAGTGAAAGCCGGGAAAACCGGAACGCTCAAATCATTGCAGCAATATTTAGTCGAAAAAAAGCAAAATATCGGCATCCGTTTCAATACCGATTTACCAAGCGCGGGCAATTTTTCAGTTTCGGTCAGAAATGCAACAACGGATACAATTTTGGATTTTAAACTTATTTCTTTGCCGTTGTATTTGTGTTCGGAATTGCCAAGATTACTGGCGAAATTACCATAATTCGACGAAAAAACACTCGACAAACTGCAAAGTCTGTCGGATGCAAAAGTATGAGAACAAAAGTCGGTATGAGGAAATCAGAATTTGTAGCGAACACTTTGCTGCTTGTTCTGTATGATTTCGATTTGTTGGTCTTTCGGATATTCAATTTGGAACGAAATGCGATATTTTTTCGTTTCGCCGGGTTTTAGTTTTGCGTTCCAAAGCACTTCGCCGGTAACGGCATCGGGTGTAACTTCCGTAATATCAAGCACTTTTACCTTAATTTCTTCGGTTTGCGAAATCGGAATTTGGTCTAAGATGTCAATTTCAACATCGCTTTTGCGGTTATTTTTAGCCACAAGCTCGTAAGTCATGGTTTCGCGGCGTTTTGTGCCGATGATTTTTGTGCTGCTGAATTCTTTCAGTTTCGTTCTGGTTACGAGCACCTTAGCATCGCGTCCGAGCGACATGTCGAGCGTATCTTTTACATCGCGCGTTGAAATAAACGATTGTCCCAAGTAAGTTCCTGAATAATAAACATTTACCGGACCGTCCACCATGTTCAAATCTTGCCAGCCGGCGATGCGTGCGAGCAGAAATACATCTTTGTCAAGTTTTGTAACGGCATAATGTTTGTAAGTTGCAGGCAATGAATGTATTGCAATATCCACAGGATACGGTTTATCGTCCGCCGGAACGGTCATACGTTTTACAATGTCAAATTCCGCACTGAGTTCGGGTACAGCGGTTTCGGCGTAATCTGTAACAATTCCAAGGTCGCTGCCCGGATTGGTGGTTCGTTCTTCTTCATCTGTATCGTAAACGGCATTTCCAAAATCGGTTCCCCCGTTGAGTGTCCCGGTGTACATATTTTGAGTATAGCCTTCGCCTTTCGATACACCGCGATATACATTTGCATAAGAATATTGTGTCAAATACCACGGATTCATTTTGGGTTTGGTAACGCTGCGTGTCGGGTCGGCGGTGGAAAGCATCACTTTTATGTCTTTCCAATCCACGCCGGTGTTGTTGAACACGCGCCCTTGATACGTGAGTTCCACAGGTTTATCGGTGTCCACCGCTTTGAGGTCGTACGAAGGCGACCAACCGCAACTGTTTACGATGTATTTGAGTGTCAAATCTGTTTTTATGGCGCGCGGGGCAGAAATTACAATTTCAATTTCGGCACGGGCGTACAAATTTTCGGCGTTCAACTCGTTGAGTTCGTTGTTCAAACGCTCGGTTGTGAGTGCGAGTTTAGCGGTATTTCTGTCAATTTTGGTGGCTTCTTTATTGATTTCTGCTATTCGAGTGCGGTAAAATTCGCTCGCAGCTTTGAGTTCGGCAACGGTAACTCCGGTGTTTTCTCCGCCAAGTTTTTGGTTTTGAATCAAAAGTTGTTTTTCGGTTGCAAAGGCGTTTTTCAAGTCACTGAGGTCTTGAATTTGTTCCGAAACCACGCGCAACGAATCTTTCAACTGCTTAATACGCGGCAATTCGGCGTTTTTTGTAAGATAATTTACTTTTGATGTAATTGACAGAATATCAATCTCTTCGTTCGTGATAACGCGGATACTTTGCGGATTCAGTTTTTCCGAAATATCGGTAAATCGCAATCGCACAGCACCTTCGGCGAGGTTCAAATTTGCGGTATGCGTAAGTTCCGCCGCCGTCAGATACACAACTGCCGACTCGATATCTGCTTTCACAACTTGGTCTTTAACCACCTGAGCCTCAACAGCTCCGACGATAAACATCGCCGCCAAAAAACTAAGAATTGCTTTCATATATTTGGGATTTGAGAATTTGTATTTTGAAATTTGAAACTTGAAATTTGAAATTTGAAATTTGATGTTTGAAATTTGATGTTTACACTTCCTTTTACAAAATTATGATTCACGGAAACGAAAAATCCATAAGTTTTAGAAGTTTAAAATTGAAAATTGAAAGTTGAGATTTGAAAGTTAAATTTTATACATTTACTTGGTTAAAATTTATACTTTTGCTATCCAATAAAATAAAGAAAATAAATTCTTGCTATACTGAAAATGCTTAGAATTTTAACTTTGCGACTTTGTGTCTTTGTGGTTTAAAATACTGTTTATCAATTTATTAAAAATATAAAAATGGTAAAGACGTAAAAACTCATACCGTTGACAGTATACTTGCTACTAAATTCTAAAATCTGTAATCCATGAGCGGAAATTTCAGTTCGGAAGAACATTACAAAAAATCAGATTTTACAAAAACGCCTTTGCCGAACGGCGAATACGAAGAATGTACATTCTCGGATTGTAGTTTCAAAAGCTGCGATTTGTCGGGTTTTCGGTTTACGGATTGCACGTTCGACGGCTGCGAGATGAGTTTGTGCAAGGTTTCCGACACAACGTTTGCCGGCGCGACGTTCCGAAATTGCAAACTTTCGGGCGTGCTGTTTACGGATTGCAATACGTTCGGGCTGTCGCTGAAATTTGAGCGTTGCATTTTGGATAATGCGTCGTTTTACAAACTGAAACTCAAAGGTATAACATTCAAAGATTCAAAACTAACCGAAACAGATTTTACCGAATGCGACCTTACGCGTGCCGTTTTTGCAGACTGCGACCTCAAAAATGCCGCCTTCGACCATACGAATCTGGAGCAAGCTGACTTCCGCTCCGCCAAAAACTACACCATCGACCCCGAAAATAATAAGTTGCGCAAGGCAAAATTTTCTTTACACCAAGTCGGCGGTTTATTACAAAAATATCAAATTGAGATTTCGTAAATCGTGTTTGTAAGAAAACGTATAAATAATTGAATATGTGTAAACTACAGCTTTATTTTCAATCGAATGTTTTGTCATTTAGTAGTCATTCAATAGTCAAAAAGTAGTCAAAAAGTAGTCATTTATCTTTATTTTTAGTTTCCACTGAATTTCCAACAAATTTTCATTGAATTTCTAAAAACTCCCACCGAATTATGATTTACAACATATATGCAACAAACGTTTGCGGAACAAATTTTAAAAAATCAGACGTTTTTCTAAATTTTTCAGTTAAATTTGCGTTCCACGTAACATAGCTTTATTGATATGGCAAAACATAGACTTCTACTTTCGCTTTTTTTCGCAATCGTTTGTAATTTAACGCTTTCTGCGCAGTATGACATTGCCGCAAGTATCGGCACAACAGGCTTCAGTCTTGACGTTCCGGCAGCAGTTGTTATCGACCCTGACATTGAAGTTACACATCCGACCAACGCAAACATAAACGGTGCTCGTGTTGAAATCACAACAGGTTTTATTTCAACCGAAGATGAATTGATTTATCCGGCAGATTTGCACGGCGTTACAGGAGTTTACAACTCGGAAACAGGAATTCTTATGCTAAGTGGTACGGCAAGTCCCGCACAATTTCAGGCTATCTTCAGAAGCATTGAATATAACAACACACAAGGTGCATTAGCAAACATGACAGTAAGAACTGTTAAATTTGCTCTCGGAGATGCTATTCTTGAAAATCCTTGCGGTTTTGCAGAGCCACACTATTACAAATTTATCGATGAATTTGCCAACGATTGGATAGGTGCGAGAGATGCTGCGGCCTCTCAAACCTATTTTGGTTATACAGGGTATCTGGCGACAATTACATGTCCGGAGGAAAATGCACTTATTTTGTCCAAAATAGATGCTTCTGCTTGGATAGGCGCAAGTGACCACAATTCCCAATGGCCTGCTGCATTCGACCGACGTTGGTATTGGGTTACCGGACCGGAAAGAGGACAGCAATTTTACGATGATCATACACCTCTTATGTACGAAAATTGGAACGACCAAGGAGGCGAAAATGAGCCTAATAATATGGGTGGACAAGAGCATTATGCCGTAATTTATGGCAATACAGACATTCCTAGTTATGGAACCCCCGGATTTTGGAACGATGTAAAACAAGTACCTGAGGCAGGCGACAAAATCAAAGGTTACATCGTTGAATTCGGCGGAACTCCCGGCGACCCAACCATAAATATATCCGACACCAAAGAAATCGAATTTGTTACGTGGGACGGCGACCCGGGTCCTATCAGCGGCGACAGTCCCGTATGTGCGGGCACTT
>DYSM01000454.1 GCA_020718265.1 Draconibacterium orientale
ACTACAACCTACATAAATTCAAATATTTACACGTTTTCTTACAAATACTAAATATCAACACATCAACACATCAACACATCAGCACATCAACACATCAGCACATCAGCAAATTATCAAATCGGCACATCAATAAATCAGCACAACGACAAATAATTATTATCTTTGTGTCCGGTTTTCAAAATAGAAATTTTTAATATAAAAATACATGTACAGAACTCATACCTGCGGCGAACTTCGCCTGTCGGACAAAAACAAAACCGTAACACTCGGCGGCTGGGTGCAGCGCACGCGCGATAAAGGCAAACTCATTTGGATTGACCTGCGCGACCGTTACGGAATGACACAACTTGTTGCCGAAGAGAGTGTTACCGATACCGAAACTTTCGCTGCTTTAAAAAAAATCGGGCGCGAATTTGTCGTTCAGATTCAAGGAGAAGTCATTGAACGCGAGGCAAAAAATGCAAATATGGCTACCGGAGACATCGAAATAAAAGTTCAATCCGTAAAAATATTAAGCGAATCGGAGCTTCCGCCATTCACGATTGAAGAAGATTCAGACGGCGGCGAAGAATTGCGCATGAAATACCGCTACCTCGATTTGCGCCGTCCGAATTTGCAACGCAACCTCATTCTTCGACATAAAATGGCACAACTTGTGCGCAATTATTTGAGCGATAAAGGGTTTCTGGAAGTTGAAACTCCCTTTCTGATAAAATCTACACCCGAAGGCGCGCGCGACTTCGTTGTGCCCTCGCGTATGCACGAAGGCAAATTTTACGCCTTGCCGCAATCGCCGCAAATGTTCAAACAGCTTTTGATGGTTGCCGGGTACGACCGTTACTTCCAGATTACCAAGTGTTTCCGCGACGAAGATTTCCGCGCCGACCGCCAACCGGAGTTTACACAAATTGACTGCGAAATGGCTTTCGTGGAACAAGACGATATTCTGAACATGTTTGAAGGTTTGACCAAACACATCTTCAAAACCGTAAAAGGCATTGAATTTACCGAACCTTTTCAACGCATAACATACGACGAATCCATGGAACGTTACGGAAACGACCGACCTGATTTGCGCTTTGGGATGCCGATAACTGAAATCACGCAACTTGTTAAAGGTAAAGATTTTAAGGTTTTCGATGAAGCTGAATACGTCGGAGCATTGTGCGCCGAAACACCTGTAGAATATACACGCAAACAATTGGACGCGCTCACGGATTTTGTGAAACGTCCGCAAATTGGCTCCAAAGGTTTGGTTTATGCTAAGTACGGAACTGACGGCGTAATTAAATCGTCTGTCGATAAATTTTATTCGCCCGAAGACTTAAAACGCTGGGCAGAAGCTGTTTCCGCAAAACCCGGCGATTTAATTTTAATTCTTTCCGGCACGAAGAAACAAACACTCTCGGCACTCAGCGAGTTACGTTTGGAAATGGGAAATCAGCTCGGCTTACGCGACAAAAATAAGTTTGCGCCGCTTTGGGTGGTGGATTTTCCGTTGTTTGAGCAAGATGCCGAAACCGGAAAACTATATGCCATGCACCATCCGTTCACGTCGCCCAAGAAATCGGAATTACATTTGTTGGACACAAATCCGGCTGCCGTAAAAGCCGATGCGTATGACATTGTATTGAACGGCAGCGAGATAGGCGGAGGTTCCGTGCGAATTTTTGACCGAAATATCCAAGAAAAAATGTTCTCGTTGCTCGGTTTCACGAAAGAGGAAGCTGAAATTCAATTCGGATTTTTGATGAATGCCTTCAAATTCGGTGCGCCGCCGCACGCAGGTTTAGCATTTGGGTTCGACCGTTGGGTTACAATCTTCAGCGGTTCGGATTCCATTCGAGATGTGATGGCTTTCCCGAAAAACAATGCCGGCAAAGACATCATGCTCGATGCTCCGGCAGAATTGCACAACGACCAACTTGCCGAACTTAGTTTGGCAATTAGCGCGAAATCGCCCAAAAAGTAAGCGTATGTGATTCTTTTTCAGAATAAAAAAATCCCGACAATGATTGTCGGGATTTTTTTTATTCTCAATTTCAAGAATCTGCAAAAAGTCTTTCTTCTACTTTACAAACTTTACAAACTTTA
>DYSM01000455.1 GCA_020718265.1 Draconibacterium orientale
ATTTTGTCAATATATCTGTTTAAATTTGCCGAAAAGATTCTAAGATGTCAGCGATAAAAATTCTCGTTATCAGTAATTATCGGAATTGGAATGTGATGCGCCCGGAGGCGGAAATTTTCATTGATTTGCAGAAATTAGGTTTTGAAGTCGAAATAATGACCTATCCGGATGCTGAATATATTCAACGCTTTGAATCTGTGGGAATTAAAGTTCATAAATTTCATCCGCAAAAGAAACGAACAACGGCGCAAATACAAAAAATCAGACAAATTTTGATTGAGGGCAAATACGATATTTTGCAATTGTTCAACCCGGCGGCAATGCACAACGGCATTCCTGCCGCTGTGGGTTTACCGGTAAAAGTTGTGTTGTACAGCGGTTACACAAGTCGTGTAAGTCGCTGGGATTTAGGTATGATGCGAAAATATTTGCATCCGCGCGTCGATAAAATAATTTGCCTTGCAGAATCTGTTAAGCTTGGCATGAAACATGTTTGGTTCTTCGATAAGTCGAAACTCAAAACCATTAATAAAGGACACGACTTGGCTTGGTATGTCGATGTTCAAGCGGCTGATTTACAGTCAGAATTTGGCATTTCGCCTGAAACTTTTGTTGCTGTTCATGTGTCAAATACTCGAAAAATGAAAGGAACGCCTTACCTGCTGCAAGCATCGGCTTTGTTGCCGCGTGAGGTGAATTTGAAAATTATCATCGTCGGAAGTGGTTTCGACCACCCAAAATTTGAGAAATATTTAGACAAAAATCCGAATCGCGATAAACTTATTTTTGCAGGCTATCGTAATGATTCTCTGAGCATTGTAAAATCATCCGATACTTTTTTACTAACTTCTGTAAAAGGCGAAGCAACTACGAAATCCGTAATCGAGGCAATGTCGTTGGGCGTTACGCCCATAGTTACCGATATTCCCGGAAATGTGGATTTAGTATTGCACGAAAAACAAGGTTTGGTTGTTCCGAGCAAAAATTCCCAAGCCGTTGCCGATGCCCTTTTGCGATTGTATAACGACCGCAAATTGCTCAAAATCTATGGTACAGCTTCGCGAGAGCACATACGCATTGCTTTTAGCCACGAGCGGACAGTGCGTGAGTATGCTGCATTTTACGAAAGTTTAGTGCAAAAAAACTAAATTTTGTTTTAATGAAATTCTATAAATATTTGAGATTAAGTTTATTAACAACAAAGGTTTTGTTCGGAATTTTCATTACAAGAATCCTAATTCTAATTTAGCTTCTTCGGACATCATGCTTTTGTCCCACGGCGGGTCGAAAGTTAGGTTTACCGTAACTTTGCCGGTGCCTTCGATGTCGGATACGCGCGTTCGAACTTCATTTATAATGCTGTCCGCAATCGGACAATTGGGCGCGGTAAGCGTCATTTTGATGTCCACGTTACTGTAATCGTCCACATCAATTTCATAAATTAAGCCCAAATCGTACACATTTACAGGAATTTCCGGGTCGTAAACAGATTTAAGGGCTTTGAGAATATCGGGTTCGAGTTGCAATATTTCGTCTGCCATAATTTTAAAGTATTGAGTATTGAGTAGCAAGTTTTTATTCCTTGAAATTTAGTTTTGATATTTTTTTAGCTCGAAAGTTTTGTTTGAAACGCTAAGGCATACATACGAATTTGTTTCAGCATGGAAACCAAGCCGTTGGCGCGCGTGGGTGATAGGTTTTCTTTTAACCCGATTTTATCTATAAAAAACAAATCGGTGTCTAAGATTTCTTGCGGCTTGCGGTCGGAATACACTTTAAGCAGCAGAGCCACAATACCTTTGGTGATGATGGCATCGCTGTCGGCAGTAAAAATGACTTTGTCTCGTTGCAGCTCACCGTTCAGCCAAACGCGCGATTGGCATCCGCTGATGAGATTCGACGGCGTTTTGTGGCGTTCATCATAAGGCGCAAGTTCGTTGCCGAGTTCTATAATGTATTCATACTTATCCATCCATTCCTCGAAGACAGAAAACTCTTCAACAATTTGGTTTTGAATCTCTTGTGTGGTCATATTTCTTGTTTAATTTCTTAATCCCCCCGCCGTTAACTTAGGATGTAAGCGT